>JBFGLK010000236.1:0-5669 GCA_041576195.1 Promineifilaceae bacterium (SeqCode) | reverse complement strand
GACGTCGTAGCCGTCCCCAGGACGCAGGATGTAGCGAGACAGGGTGGAGAAGACGATTTCGTGGCCCGTCTCGTCGAGTTGGCGGTTGACGAACATCTGCCGGCTGCTGCCGATGACCTCCGGCGCGCCATAGATGACGCCGGAGCTCGAGCGGTAGTTGATCACCGTTTGCGTGACCGTCTGCCGCGCCAGCAGCACGGGCACGTCCAGGAAGCCATCCTCGGGGAAGTGGATGGCCTCCTCCCCCCGGGCCGGGCGCCAGCCGTCCTCGTAGGAGTCAAAGACCTGGGCCTGCCAGTAGACGTAGGGCAGCTTCTCCGCCACGTAGATGTCCATCACCAGTTCGTCGCCCACCGTGCGCGGCCCGCCGAGGATCAGGCTCTCGGTGTAGGGGTCAGTGGCCGCGCCGCCATAGGTGCGCAGCGAGGAGAAGAGGCGCGTCCAGGTGTCCTGGAAGCGGCGCCAGGGCTGGTTGACGTTGCTGACGGCGTCGTTAACGGCGGCGCTGGCGCTCATGGCCGGCAGGTACCAGGCGATGAGGAGGGCCAGCAGGCCGGCGAACAGGCTGGCACGCAGGAAGGTGAGGCGAATGCCACGCTCATAACGCACGGAGAAGAGGCGCCACTCCTTCTCCCGGCTGACCAGATGTGTCTGGGATATATAGAGCAGGGCCAGCAGTGAGTAGAGGCCAAGGTAGAGGACGAGTGGGCGCGGCCCGAAATAGTAGTAGACGACGCTGAGCAGGACGAGGCCCGTCGGGAGCACGGCCCGCCAGACGCGGGCGTGGCGGAAGGTGTACCACGAGGCGGTGTAGCCCAGCAGCCAGAAGACGGCCGACGTATGCATGACGAAGACCAGGCCGTCGCGCCCGGTGCCTTCACCGAAGGCGATCCGCAGCCAGGCCACCTGGCGGGCCACGATGTCGAAGACGCGCTCCCGCCAGGGCAGCTCGCCTGGCAGAATCAGGCCAAGGAGATAGAAGTAGACGAAGGCGCCGTAGACGAGCGAGAAGAGGTGAGCCGTGCGGTCGCTAAAGCGGCTCTTGCCCAGGGCCAGGCCGGCGACGATGGCGACGGTGCCGATCAGGGGCACGATCTCGAGCCCTTCGATCAACTCCATCTGGACGACGGCGGTACCGGCAATGAAGACCATCGCCCACACTAGGAGAAGCGTGGACCAGCCCTCGTCGAGTCGGAAGCGTTGCATGGCTTGGTTTGTGGGTTGGTTTGTTTGCTAGTCTGTTGGTTTGCTGGTTGATTTACCCGCTAGTTTGCCGGCTTGTTGGCGGTCAGCCAACTAACCACTCAGCCAACTAACCAACCACTAACCAACCAGCGCCTAGCCCACCGGCGCCGAGCGCAGCCAGAGCACCAGCCCGACGCCGATGGCAATGAAGATCATGCCGGTGAAGACGACGTAGATGGTGTCCCAGGGGATGCCGGCCGTGGCGGTCTCATCCTGGCTGCGGCTGAGGGCCACGAGCTGGGGGCGATAGATGAGGCCCAGGATGACGGCGGTGAGGAGCATGGCGCCGAGCATGAAGACGCCGCGGGCGCCGACGGTGGCCCCGAAGAGGACCATGTCGCGCCCCGGGTAGAGCGTGTCGGCGATGGCCGTGCCGGCAAAGAGGGCAAAGACCAGGAAGATGAGGGTGGTGCTGGCGATCGACCAGCGCGGCATGACATGGGGCGGCTTCGCCTGCACCGTGCGGTCCGCCCAGCGCTGCTTGACTGTTTCGCTCGCAGACTTCTCAAAGGCGGCGAGGCTCTGCTGGAAGGCCTCGGTCTCCTTGGTGGTCGACACCTGCTGATCGAGGCGCGTGTAGAGGAAGGCGAGCGCGCCCCCGGTGACCACGACGGCACCGCCGAACACGGCGGTGAGGATGACGAAGGCCACCGCCGGGTGCAGGACGAGCGAGGACTCTGTCAGCAGGCCTGCCGGCACGATCCCGGTCAGCGCGGGCGGGAGGTCGAGCACGATGTAGCGCGTCTCGGCGCTCACGCTGACGCCGCTGCCGCCGGCGAACAGGCCCCGAATCCAAGGAAGGCCTACGGAGGCAATGCCGCTGAACAGGATGAGGGCGAGGATGATGCCCCAGGTGCGCAGGGTGTTTTTGTTCAAGGAGTTCCTCCGGCCAGAGCAGATGTCGTCGGGCGGCATTCTAGCACAAGGAAAAATGGGGGGCAATCGGGCCGGCGCGGGCGAGCGAGGTCTCTCGGACCCCGCACATCTGCCAGACCTGCGGGGTCTTTAGGCCTGCTCCGGGGAAGGCTATCCTGGTCTAGCGGGCGGGGCCCTAGGCGTTTGTACTGGCTTGGCCCGGGGCTATAATCGCTCAGGCCCGGGCGCCCGCGCCTTGGACGCTCAGGAGGACGACATCGCCGCCCCGTTGCTGAGCGCTGGCGGCGCCAACAGGGGGCGGCATGGCTTGTACACAGGAATCACGGGGCACCAGCGGAGGACGCAACCATGGTGACGGCGATTGTACTTCTCAAAGTGGCCCGCCAGGCGATCAACACGGTGGCGGAGGCGCTGGCCGAGCTCGACGGCGTGCGTGAGGTCTACTCAGTCGGCGGGCGCTACGATCTGGTGGCCATCCTGCGCGCCCGGGACAACGAGCACCTGGCCGACGTGGTCACCAACCATATGCTCCTCGTCGACGGCATCGTCGACACGGAGACCCTCATCGCCTTCCGCGTCTTCTCCCGCCACGACCTGGAGAGCATGTTCTCCATCGGCCTGGAGTGAGGGGCGGCGCGGCTGGCCGCAGGACCTTAGCCGCCGGCGTCGCGGCTGGCGGCGACGATGCCGGCCAGAATGAGCGCGCCTCCGACGAGCGTGCCGGCACCCGGCACCTCCCCCAGAATCAGGAAGGCCAGCAGGCTGGCGCCGATCGGCTCGCTGATGATGGTGACTGCCACGAAAGACGCCGGCAGGAAGCCCAGCGCCCAGTTGAACGACGAGTGGCCCAGCAGCTGTGGGCCGAGCGCCATCAGCAATAAGAGCAGGTAGATGCGGGGCGGGTAGCCGAGCAGCCGATGGCCCCCGGCGGCGACCACGAGGAGCAGCACAAGCGCCGAGGCGCCGTAGACCACGGTCGTGTAGGTGAGCAGGGAAAGGTGGGTCCGCAGCCGGCGGCCGATCAGCAGATAGGCGGCAGCGGTGACCGCCCCGATCAGCGCCAGCCCATTGCCCAACCAGGGGCGTTGCCCCGGCGCCGGCCCGCCCGCGACGTCCCAGAGCGCGATGACCACGCTGCCGGCCAGCGCCAGTCCGATGCCGACCTTCAGCCGCCGGCCCAGCCGCTCGCCCAGAAGGAACGGGGCCGCCAGCCCGACCCATAGCGGCGAGGTCGTCACCAGCACCGTGGAGCTGGCTACCGTCGTGTAGGCGAGCGAGCTGATCCAGCTGGCGAAGTGCAGGCCGAGGAAGAGGCCAGACAGGAGGGCGAGCGCCCAATCCCCACGGGTCATCCGGGCCAGCTCGGCCCGGCGGCGGCCCAGACAGGCCGGCAGAAGCAGCAGCGAGGCGATCGTCGTGCGGCCGGCGGCGATCACCGCCGATGGGGTTTCCTCCTGGGCGAAACGGATAAGGACAGCGCTTACGGAGACGGCCAGCACGCCGATCAACAGGACAAGCGGGGGCGGAATTCTCGGTCGATTCATGCCTGGTTCCAGGGCCCGCCAACCCCTCTTCAAATCCGCGCTGGCGGGCCGTCGTCCGGTTGACAAAGGCCTACCCTGTGGCTAGAATGGACGCGCGGTTCCAGCGAACCCCCCCGGAGGTTTCTGCGATGGGTCTGTTACCCGGGAGCGGAGCCGGAGACCTTGATGGAGGAAAGCAAGATCGTCGCACTCGGGATCCGCCTTCCGACCTCATGTTAGCAACCTGGCGCGGACCGGTCAATGACCGCCAGATGACCTCCACCCGCTGAAACTCGAGACTAATCGCCTGCCAAGGAGAGAAAGATGGCCTTTGAACTTCCCCCGCTTCCCTATGCCCCCGACGCGCTTGAGCCATACATCGACGCGCGGACGATGACCATCCATCATGGCAAACACCATGCCGGCTATACCAATAACCTGAACAACGCGCTGGCCGACCACCCAAGCGTGGCCGCCCAGTCTATCAAGCAGATCCTGGGCAACTTGAACGCCCTTCCCGAAGAGATTCGCACGGCCGTCCGCAACAACGGCGGCGGGGAGCCGGGCGGCGCGCTGGCGGCGGCCATCAACGCCGCCTTCGGCAGCTTCGCGACTTTCAAGGAGAAGTTCTCCACGGCTGCCGGCACCCGCTTCGGCTCCGGCTGGGCCTGGCTGTACGTGGCTCAGAGCGGCGCCCTCATGGTCGGCTCCACGCCCAACCAGGATACCCCACTCATGGAGGGCAACACGCCCATTCTCGGCCTCGATGTCTGGGAACACGCTTACTATCTAAACTACCAGAACCGGCGCGGTGACTACGTCGCCGCCTGGTGGAACGTGGTAAACTGGGATCAGGTGGCCGCCAACTACGGGGCCGCCACCGGCGGCTAGCCCGACCTGTCGTCGACCCGGCTCACCCCGGGCTCGTTAAGTGTCACGAACAAGGAGTTTTCTCAATGACGCACATCGTTACCAGACTGTGCTTGCGAGACACCGCATGCATTGAGGTGTGCCCGGTCGAGTGCATGGTTCTGGGTCATCCGGAAGCGGAGTGGCCCTGGCTCTACATCGATCCCGACACCTGCATCGATTGCGGCGCCTGCGTACCCGAGTGCCCCTACGAGGCGATCTTCCCCGAAGAGGAAGTGCCGTTTGACTACGTCGCCCGCGAGGGGATCTGGATCGCCAACACCAAGGAGCTACTGCCAGACGGCCAGCCCTTTGAGGGCGAAGTGGATGGGCACCAGGTCAAGCTACTCAACGCGAAGCAGCTCGCCGGCGGCGAGGTCCTCGACCTGACGGAAGACATTCCGCCGAACTACGACTTCTTCGCAGCCGGTCCTGGTTACGACGCCCTGAATATGGGCTAGCGCCCTGACAGATCGGCGGCCCCACCTGGGGCGCGGTCGAAAGAGAGCCGAATTGGCTGGCGACCACAGGTCGGGCGGCCGATTCGGCTCTTTGTGTGTGAGGCCGTCGGCGAGTTCGGCGGCGGCGCGCCAGATGGCGCAAAGGAGTGTGGAGGATGACCGAAGGGGCTTATCGTGTCGAGCGGGATTCGCTGGGCGAGGTGCGCGTGCCGGCAGACGCTTATTGGGCCGCGCAGACACAGCGGGCGATCGAGAACTTCCCCATCACCGGCCTGCGCCCCTACCCGGCCTTCGTCTGGGGCATGGCCCTGATCAAGCGGGCGGCCGCCGAAGTCAACCGCGATCTGGGTCTGTTCGCCGATCCGGGGCTGGCCGACGCCATCATCGCCGCCGCCGACGAGGTGCTGGCGGGCGGCCTGGCCAACCAGTTCGTCGTCGATCCGATCCAGGCGGGTGCGGGCACCAGCCACAACATGAACGTCAACGAGGTGATCGCCAGCCGGGCCAACGAGATCCTGGGCCACGATCGCCGGGCGCCGGGCGGCCCCGTGCACCCCAACGATCACGTCAACATGGCCCAGTCGACCAACGACACCATCCCCACCGCTATCCGCCTGGGCTGCCTGTGGCGCCTGGACGAGCTGCTGGCGACGCT
>JBFGLK010000235.1:0-5671 GCA_041576195.1 Promineifilaceae bacterium (SeqCode) | reverse complement strand
GCTTCTCGACCGCGTCATTGGTGGCGAAGACGTTGTACCATAGGGCGTCGGCCACCGAGACGTGCAGCGAATTGAGATAGTCGTTGGCGTCATACGGCAGGTGGGTCACGGACACCAGCTGGTTCAACCGGCTGGCATTCGCCGGGTTGAACACGACGGGCTCGATCACGTTGTCGTAGTAGGCGTCCCAATTCGCGATCAGCCAGTCGGGGATGTCGACTGGATCGCCCGGCATGAGGCCGGGGAAGAAGACGTCGAAGGCGGCGCGGAAGTCCCCGAAATAGTTGATCTGCCACTGGAAGTTGCCGATAGGGCCGCACATTGAGACGCCGCTGGCGAACAGATCCGGGTATTGCTCAAGCATCAGCGTGGTGATGATGCCGCCCTCTGAGGCGCCGATCAGGTAGATCTGCTCTGGGGCCCCTATCTCGGCCGTGTAGATGTCGATCAGGTCGAGGATATCCGCGATGCCCGCCTGTATAGCCAGGCCATTCACACTATAGCTCGTCGTGGCGAAGCCAAAGCCGAGCGTGTTCGTGATGTCGGGGATGCAGAATCCGTCGATGCAGAGTTGGTCTTCCGGGATGGCGATCGGCTCGTCAAAGGCCACGTAGCCGTGTGCCCAGATGACGAGCTGGTCGTTGTACCACCAGTTCGGCGGCATGCAGATGCGGTAGACCGCGCCGCTGCCCTGCTGGCCATCGGGCATACACTGGCTCAGGCCGCCTTCCGCCTGCGCCGCCGTGGCGGCGTCAAGTGGCGTCGACGCGGCGGCCGGGTGCGGCCGGGCGGCCAGAAGGCCGACGAGAATGAGGCAGAGCAAGGTCAAAGCAAGGGCGGGGCGCTTCATGGTTGATTCCTCCTGCGACAGGATCCGGCGCAGCGGGGCGCAAATGGAACGACGGGCTTTCGCTCCCTGAGGGGGACGGGCTGCCGGCACGGTGGACGCCGCGTCCCTCACGCCAATTATCCTTGGGCCTGGCAGGCAGGCAACTTCTGCCGGGCCGACCGCCGGGCGCCCCGGTTATGGCCGCAGCCGTAACTCGGCCACCCACTTGACCTGGCGCAGGGCGTCGTCGGTCTCGCTGGGCACGATCAGGCGCACCAGTCCCCCCGCCCGGTCCAGCGGGCGCCCGTCTCGCTCATCCGCCAGCAGGATCGGCCGGTCGGTCGCACCTGGCCGCACCTCGTCCGCGGCGACCCGCGTGCCGAAAGCGTCCGCGCTGTGCACCTCCACCTCGGACCAGGACACGCCTGCCGGCAACAGGCGCCGCAGCAGGTCGCCGAGGGCGACGCCGGCAAAAGTAAACGGGCCGCTGGTGCCGTGGCCGGTGCTGACGATAGTGCACTCCGGCACCGATGACCGCGGCAGACGCCGCAGCATGTCGGTCGTCACGCGAATGGGCGCCGCGCCGGGAGCGATGACGAGGAAGGCCGGGTCGTCATGAGGGGCCTCCGGGTTGGGATCGTGGCGATGGGGGCGAAGGGGGTCGTGGTCATCCATGACATGCTCCGGGGCGGGACTGCGGATGCCGCCCCCCTGCTTAGCGCTCTCAGGAAGTGCGGCTATACTCGCCGATTATGGCGAAAAACGACGACCCGTCCACCCAGGGCACGCTTCTCCTCCTGCTATTCAGTCTGGTGTTTGCCATGCTCGCCTGCAATGCCGGCGCGGCGGCCCAGCAGGCGACGTTGCCGGCAGCCGCAGCGACCGCGCCGGCGTCGACGGACAACGTGCCGGCGCCGGTCCCGTCGGCCACGCCGCTCGCCGAAGCGGATCTGGCGGTCCTCGACGTCGAAGAGCAGCTCATCATCAACCTCTATGAGCGGGTGGGCCCGTCCGTCGTCCACATCACGGCCAGGGTCTACCAGCTGAGCTTCTTCTACGGGCCGCTGCCGAGCGAGGGCACTGGCTCCGGTTTCGTCCTCGACCGGGAGGGCCACATCGTCACGAACTTCCACGTCGTTGAAGGCGCCGAGTCGATCGAGGTCAAGCTATCGGATGATACCACTGTGCCGGCAGCCGTGGTTGGCCTTGACCCGCCGAATGACCTGGCCGTCCTGCGCATCGACGTCCCGCCGGGCATCCTCCGGCCGCTGGAGCTGGGCGAGGCCAGCGAGCTCCGCGTCGGGCAGCGGGCGATCGCCATCGGCAATCCGTTTGGGCTCGACCGCACGTTGACGGTCGGCGTCATCAGCGCGCTCGGTCGCCCTCTGGAGATCGCCGGCGACACCCTGTTCAGCGTGATCCAGACCGACGCGGCCATCAATCCCGGCAATTCCGGCGGCCCGCTGCTGGACACGCGCGGCCGGCTGATCGGGGTCAATACGGCCGTGCGCCAGGACGCCCAGGGGAGTGGTTTCGCCGTGCCGGTGAGCACGGTGCAGCGCGTCGTCCCCGTGCTGATCGAGCAAGGGCGCTACCCGCACCCGTGGCTGGGCCTGCTGGGATACTCGATCGACGCCGGCCTGGCCCGCACGCTGTCGTTGCCGGTCGACCGGGGAGTGCTGGTTGCCCAGCTCTATGAAGGCGGCCCCGCGATGCGCGCCGGCGTGCGCGGGGCGCAACGGCAGGTCATTGCCGGCAATCGCCGCCTGCTGATTGGTGGCGACATCATCACGGCGGTCGACGGCCGGGCGGTGCGCGACTGGAACGAGCTGTCTCAGTTCCTGGAGGAGAATCGGCGAGTCGGCGACACCGTCATGCTGGCCGTGCTGCGCGACGGCGTGAACCGCGAAATCCGGGTCGTCCTCGCCGAGCAGCCCTGACGGCGAGCGCGGGGCCGTGGCCGGCCAGACCGGTGACCGAATTCGGGCCCCTCTGCTATACTCGCCGCTATGGATCAAACGCACATCCGGAACTTCTGCATCATTGCGCACATCGACCACGGCAAATCGACGTTGGCCGACCGTCTATTGCAGCTGACGCACACGATCTCGGACCGGGAGATGCAGGCGCAGGTCCTCGACTCGATGGACCTGGAGCGCGAGAAGGGCGTCACCATCAAGGCGTCGCCCGTGCGCATGGCCTACACGGCCGCCGACGGCCAGGCCTATCTCCTGAACCTGATCGACACGCCCGGTCACGTCGATTTCGGCTACGAGGTCAGCCGGGCGCTACAGTCGTGCGAAGGGGCCCTGCTCGTCATCGACGCCAGCCAGGGTATCGAAGCACAGACGTTGGCCAACCTTTACCTGGCGATCGAGGCCGACCTGGCGCTGGTGCCCGTGATCAACAAGATCGACCTGCCGGCAGCCACGCCCGACGACGCTGCCAGCGACGTCGAGGGCCTCACGGGCATTCCGGCCGAGGAGGCCATCGCCGTCAGCGCGAAGACGGGGGCCAACGTGGACCAGGTGCTCGAGGCCGTCGTGGCCCGCGTGCCGGCACCCCGGGGGGACGGCGGCGCCCCATTTCGCGCGCTCGTCTTCGACTCTCACTACGATCCCTACAAGGGGGTCATCGCCTATGTCCGCGTGTTCGACGGCCGCCTCGAGCGCGGCCAGTGGATCCGCATGATGGCCAACGACGTCGAGGCTGAACCGCTCGAGCTTGGCGTCTTCGCCCCAGGCATGCAGCCGGCAACAGCGCTTGGTGCCGGCGAGGTAGGCTACATCGCCACCGGCCTCAAGTCGGTGCGCGACTGCCGCGTCGGCGACACCATCACGCGTCGCGACACACCGGCCACCGGCCCGCTACCCGGCTACCGCACGGTGAAACCGATGGTCTTCGCCGGCTTCTATCCTTCAGACAACGAGCGCTACCACGATTTGAAAGAGGCGCTGGAGAAGCTGCAACTCAACGATGCCTCGCTCATCTACGAGCCGGAGACGTCCAATGCGCTCAACTTCGGCTTTCGCTGTGGCTTCCTGGGCCTGTTCCACATGGAGATCGTGCAGGAGCGCCTGGAGCGCGAGTACGATCTGGACATCGTGGCCACCGCGCCCAGCGTGCGCTACGAGGTGAAGATGGCGGAGACCGGCGATATCCGGATCGTCGAGAGCCCGGCCGACCTGCCCGAACCGGGCCTCATCGACGAAATCCGGGAGCCCTGGGTCGATCTTCAGATCTTCACGCCGGAGAGTTACTACGGCGTGGTCACGGATCTGGTCATTCGGCGGCGGGGCGAGTACGTGGGCCAGGAGCACCCGGCCCCGGGGCGCGTCAACCTCCACTTCCGCGCTCCACTGGCGGAGATCATCGTGGACTTCTACGACAAGCTCAAGAGCGGCACCCGCGGCTACGCCTCCCTCGACTATGAGTTCGCCGGTTATCGACCGTCGAAGCTGACGCGCCTGGAGATCCTGGTCAACCGGCAGCCGGTTGACGCGCTGGCGATGATCGTCCACGAGGACCATGCCTACGAGCGGGGCCAGAAACTGGTCACGCGCCTCCGCACGCTCATTCCGCGGCAGATGTTTGACGTGCCCATCCAGGCGACAACCGGCAGCCGGATCATCAGCCGGGCCAACGTCAAGGCGCTGCGCAAAGACGTGCTGGCCAAGTGCTACGGTGGGGACATCACGCGCAAGCGGAAACTGCTGGAGAAGCAGAAGAAGGGCAAGAAGCGGATGAAGATGATCGGAAACGTCGAGGTGCCGCAGGAGGCGTTCCTGGCCGTGTTGCAGCTTGACGACGACTAGGCGATGGGCGTCTACCAGGGCGTCGTCGCGCCACTCCTTTTCCGCTTCGACCCCGAGCGCACGCACGAGGCGACGCTGCGCGCGCTGACGCTGGCCCAGAACAACCCGGCCGGGCGGCGGTTGCTTCGCGCCCTGGCCGGCGATCTGCCGGCATCGCCAGTCAACCTGTTCGGCCTGCGCTTTCCCAACCCGATAGGCGTCGCCGCCGGCTTCGACAAGGATGCCCGCGTCGTGCCCGGGCTGGCCGCGCTCGGGTTCGGCCACATCGAAGTAGGCACCCTGACTCCACGCCCACAGGCCGGCAACCCGCGCCCGCGCATCTTCCGCCTGCCGCAGGACGGGGCGCTGATCAACCGCATGGGCTTTCCCAACGCCGGGGTAGCGGCGGCCGTCGACCACCTGCGGGCCCTGGGGTCGGCGCGTGGGGACGCGATGGTCGGCGTGAGCCTGGGCAAGCAAAAGGAGACGCCCCTGGCCGACGCTCTGGCGGACTACCTGGCTGTCATGCGCGCGGTCTTCCCGGTCGCGGACTATCTGGCGGTCAACGTGAGTTCGCCGAACACCCCGGGCCTGCGCGAGCTACAGGGGGGCGACTACCTGGCCCACCTGCTTGCCGGCATTCGCGCCGAAAACGAACGCCTGGCGACCCAACACAGCCTGTCGGTCCGGCCCTGGCTCGTGAAGATCGCTCCAGACCTCGACTGGCCCGAGCTTGACGCGCTCCTGGCCGCCGCCGAGACGGCCGGCGCCAGCGGCGTCATCGCCACCAACACGACGCTCAGCCGGGCGGGCGTGCGCGGTTCAGCCCGGGCCGAGACAGGTGGCCTGAGCGGGGCACCGCTACGCGCCCGCAGCCAGGAGATGGTGGCGTACATCCATCGGCATGGCGGCGGCCGCCTGCCGATCGTGGGTGTGGGTGGGGTGCGCAGGCCCGCCGATGCGCTCCAGCTACTGGACGCCGGTGCCAGCCTGGTCCAGGTCTACACCGGGCTCGTCTATGAGGGGCCCGGCCTGGCCGGCCGGATCG
>JBFGLK010000234.1:0-5673 GCA_041576195.1 Promineifilaceae bacterium (SeqCode) | reverse complement strand
GGTGGCCAATTCATCGGTGAGTTGGTAGATTTGGCGGGTGGACCAGACGTGTAACCGAGCGCGCGTCGGCGGCGACTGCCATCGCGTACCTCGCGACTTCGAGTAGAGTAACATGGGAGGCATTCTGTGACTGAACAATCTGGGGAAGCCGGGCGCCGGAGCGGTTCGCTTGGCTCGTTGCTATGGCTGCCGGCATTGGCCGCCGGCGCCTGGATCGCCTACAGCCGCCTCATGATCGACCACACCGCGTTCCTGCCGAACGCTATCCCCGGCGCAGACGTTGCTTACTTCGACAGCGCGGGAGCCGGAAAGGTAAACTACTACGCTGACCTGTCGGGCTCCGGGGAGCCGTTGGTGCTCGTACATAGCATCAATGCCGCCGCCAGCGCCTATGAAATGGGACCGCTCTTCGCCCGCTATCGTGGCACGCGCCCCGTCTATGCCCTGGATCTGCCCGGGTACGGCTTCTCCGAGCGCGTCGAGCGACCCTACAGTCCCGTGCTCTTCGAGGGCGTTGTCCGCGATTTCCTCCGCCACGTCGTTGGTAAGGCGGCCGACGTAATCGCGCTCTCGCTTGGCAGCGAGTTCGTCGCTCGGGCGGCGCTGGCTGAGCCGGCTCTGGTTCGTTCGCTTGTCCTCATTTCGCCTACGGGGCTGAGTATGCGGGCGGACGATCAGGCGTCGGAAGCGATGGGCAGCCCCGACCTTCATCGGCTCTTCGCGTTTCCGCTCTGGGCCCGCGCGTTTTTTGACCTTCTGACAACACGCCCGGTCCTCCGGGCCTATTTGCGCAAGAGCTTTGTCGGCGAGGTGCCCGATGGCCTGGTCGACTACGCGTATGCCACGGCCCATCAGCCTGGGGCGGAGATCGTTCCTTTGCGGTTTATCAGCGGCCTGTTGTTCACTCCCGACGTCTGCCGGCACGTCTATGAGAAGCTTGACGTGCCCACACTCATGGTCTTCGACGAAGATGCCTACAGCCGCTTTGATAAGCTGCCCGAAGTGCTGCACAAGAACCCCAACTGGCGTACTGCCCGGATACGGCCGACTCTCGGCCTGCCCCACTGGGAAAAGCCGCGCGAGACGACCGATGCTTTGAATGGGTTCTGGTCCACTATCCCAGCCGAGACGGCCGTCCGAGGCGCTTAGGACTGACTAAGTACGACCGCCAGTCTATTGCGGTCACTTCCCTGGAGACCGTATAATCCGTTTTGGTGACGCGACGCGTCGCCTCCTTTTTATCGCGCCAGGCGTTGCGGCGGCCGGGCGCCAGGTTCCGGAGTACCGGCATGTTTGTCTACGACGTTTTGGCCTTCTTCCTCGTGCTCGGACCGATCGTGCTCGTGCACGAATTGGGCCATTTCGTGGCCGCTCTGCGCCTCGGGGTCCGGGTTGAGGAGTTTGGGCTGGGACTGCCGCCCCGCGCGGTCACGCTTTTCGAGCGCGGCGGCGTCCTCTACTCACTCAACTGGTTGCCGCTGGGCGGCTTCGTCCGCCCGGCTGGAGAGGACGATCCCACGGTCGAGGGCGGTCTGGCGGCAGCGTCCAAGCGGGTCCGCTTTGTCGTGCTCGTTGCCGGCGCCACAGCCAACTTCCTGCTCGCCTTCGTCTTGCTCTGGTTCGCCTACCTGATTACAGAGGTGCCTGTTTATGACGACAGTCGCGTGGCCATCGTCAGCGTGGACGAGGGATCACCCGCGGCACAGGCCGGGCTATTGCCTGATGACATCATCTTGGCAGTCAACGGTCAGCCGATTGCGGACACCGAGCCTCTGGTGGCGGCTGTTCAGGACGCCCCCGGTCAGCCGGTTCGTCTGGAAGTGCAGCGCGGCACAGAGCGGCTGGCGCTGACCGTCACGCCCGAGGCAATGCCCAATGATCCCAGCCGCGGGCGGGTCGGCGTAGGCCTCGGCGCGGCTGCAACCGGCGAGACGATTCGCTACGGACCTGTCGCCGCCGCCGGCCAGTCGCTGAGCCAGATCTGGCGCGTCATTTCATTGACGGTGCGCGTGCCGGTCATGCTTGTCCAGGGTCGCCTGACAGTTGAGGAGGTCGGCCTCATCGGTCCACCTAACATCGCCCGTGCCAGCCGCCAGTCGGCTCAGCTCTCGCTGACCTCCGGCGACTGGTTCCCCTTCCTCTCCTTTGTGGCCTTCATTAACGTCGCCCTGGGCTTCACCAATCTGCTGCCGATCCCCGCGCTTGATGGCGGGCGGATCCTCTTCGTCTTGCTGGAAGCACTGCGTGGGCGCCGTATCCCGCCGGAGCGCGAGGCCACCGTGCACATGGTAGCGATGATGTTTCTGCTCGGATTAATGGTCCTTATCTTTGTCAACGACCTGCTTAATCCGATCGACCTCTTTGTACAGTAACGCGTGTCATGGCCACCGATCTTTCGTTTGGGCAAGTGCTGGCGATCTTGAAAGGGAACGGGTCCTTGCGGCCCGGACTGCTGGCCCTGTTGTCCGACCTCTCCCGGGACGACTTGTCCGACTTTCGTGGTGCGTGGAGCGAGATCGGCGACGCCCGACGATTAGAAGTCGCCCGCCGGTTGGTGCAGTGGAAGGGCCAGAATACGCTGGTCGACTACGATCCGCTGTTCGTCCACATGCTGAGCGACACATCGGCGTCTGTCCGCCTGGCGGCTATCGACGGCCTTGAGGAGCCGACCACGGCTGCGCACGTCCCAGCCGTGCTGAACTTGATGGAGACCGATACGGACGAGCGTGTGAGAGCCGCAAGCGCCCGTGTTCTCGCCAGCTACGTCTTTCTCTCCTTTTGCGGTCTGATGCCGCGTCCTGTCGCCGACACGATCTTGCCCCGCCTCCTCAGGCAACTGGACAGCGAGGCTACACCGGCCATCGTGCGTCAGCATGCCCTGGTCGGGGCTGCCTATGCTGCGGATGAACATGTGCACGTCTTGATCGAGTCCGCCTACGAAGTGGGCGACGTCGCCGACCAGGTGAGCGCGATCACGGCGATGGGCGTGAGCGGGGACAGGCGCTGGGTCAGCGTGGTTAGCGACGAGATGGAGAGCCCGTACCGTGAGATTCGGCTGATTGCCGCCCGGGCTGCCGGCAACCTGGGCGATCCGAGCGTGCTCGACCAGCTCCTCAGGTTGGTCGAGCAAGACGAAGTCGAGATTCAACTCGCGGCGGTGGAGGCCATCGGCAAGATCGGGGGCAGTACCGCGCAAGGCATGTTGGAAGACCTTCTTTACGATGCCGACCTCGCCGAGCTCGAAGAGGCGATCGAGGAAGCCCTCGAGGAGCTCGCATGGTCGGATGGCCTGTCCGGCATGGCGCTCATGGACTTCGACCCGAGCGACGACGAGCCTGACGCTCCGTTCACCGACAACTGAAGCGAAGCGGCGCCATGTTGCCTCGGGCCTTTGCCAATCCAGCCACTTGGTGCAGCGGCTACGCCGTCGCCTAAGCACGCCACCGCGTCATGGCCGTCCAGATCGGCGCACATGACGCCCGCAGCCAGGTCGGGGAGCGCGCCACTTGAACGGCATCATCACAGTCCTCACCGATAACATCCTGCCGATCTTCGTGGTCGCCGGACTTGGCGTGCTGTTACGCCGATTCACGCGCCTGGACACACAGGCGCTCTCCAGACTGGCCCTCTACGCGCTGTCGCCCTGCCTGTTCTACAGCTCTCTGGCCAATTCTGAGTTGCAGGGCGGGGAGGTGGGCCAGATTGTGGCGTTCACTCTGCTGACGACGCTGGCGATGGGCGCGCTGGCGCTTCTGGCCGGCATCGCCCTGCGCCTCCGGCGCAGCGAGCGGACGGCGCTGCTGCTGCTGGCCATCTTCACCAACTGCGGCAACTTCGGCCTGACACTGAATCAGCTGCGTTATGGAGATCCTGGCCTCTCTCGCGCCGTCATCTACTTCACCGTCAGCACCATTCTGATATTCACGCTTGGCGTCTTCCTGGCTTCAGCCGGCCGCGCCGGCCTGCGCGAAGGCTTGCGGCGCCTCGTTCGCATGCCCACCACCTATGCCGTCATCCTGGCGGTCGTCGCCTACAACACGTCTTTCGAGTTGCCGGCAGCTCTGGACCGGGGCGTGGCCATCGCCGGCGACGGCGCCATTCCCGTCATGCTCGTGGTGCTGGGCATGCAGATGGCGGACCTGCGCAGCCTGAGTGAGCTGCGCGTCTCCTCCTTTGGCGCCCTCTTGCGGCTCGTCGCCGGCCCGCTCGTGGCCGTCGGCGTGGCGGGCCTCCTGGGACTCACCGGGCTCGCGCATAGCGTCTCGATCATCCAGGCCAGCCTGCCGACCGCCGTCTTCACCACCATCCTGGCCACGGAGTTCGACGTCCTGCCCAGCGCGGTGACGACCGGCGTCGTCTTGTCAACCCTGCTGAGTCCGATAACATTGGCCCTGACGATTAACCTGTTTGCCCTCTAGGGACACGCCGCGATGCGCCTTACACGCTCCGCCCACCACCGCGATCAACCCGGCCAGACGCTACCGCAACGCTCGCTCTGGACCGCGCTCCTGCTCGCGGTTCTCCTGGTCCATTGGCGCGCATCTCCCGCGGCAGGCCAGGCCGGCGTCACCGTCCATCGGGATGAAGCGACCTACCAGTTTGGCCAGACGCTGATCTTCACGCTGGAGGCCACGGCGGCCGAACCGGTGACGACCGCCACCATCCTATTCAGCGCGCCCACGCTGCCGAACACGTTCACCGCTGAAGTGGCCGTAGAGCCGACCACCCACCTGCAGATCGGGTATACGGTTGACCTCACTCAGGTGCGGCTGGCCCCCTTCAGCCCGGTCACGTATCGCTGGGTGTTGACCACAGAAGCCGGGGAGGCGCTCTCGCTGCCGGCTGGCGAGTTTCGCTATGAGGACGACCGCTTCCAATGGCAACAGCTAGGCGCAGACGACGTCGTCGTACACTGGGCCGAAGGGAGCGTGAGCCTGGGGCAGGACGCCCTGGACACGGTGGCCGCCGCGCTGCCGCGCCTCCTGGCCATTGTGCCGGCACCGCCGCCGTCCCCGCTGCATATCTACCTCTACCCGACGGCCAGCGACCTCCAGGCTGCCCTGCGCCTGACCGGGCGCAGTCGCGTTGGCGGGCACGCCAGCCCGGAACTGGGCGCTATCCTCGTCGCCGTGGACGATTCGCTCACGGCTTCTGCCGAGCTCGGACGGGTCATCCCGCACGAACTATCTCACCTGATGGTCGCCGGCGCGGTCGGCGACGGCTACGACACGATGCCCCTCTGGCTGAACGAGGGGTTGGCCACCTACGCTGAGCTCACGCCCAGCGCCACCTATGCGACGCTGCTTGTCGCCGCCATCGATCAGGCGACGGTCATCCCGTTCCGTGACCTGTGTCTCTCCTTCCCGACGGGCGAGAGCGCATCGGCCCTGGCCTATGCCCAGAGCGTCGACATGGTTCGGTATCTCCAGGATGAGTATGGCAACCACGTCCTCACCGAAATGGTGTTGGCCGTGGCCGATGGCGCCGGCTGCGAGTCGGTGGTGCGGCGCGTGCTCGACCTGTCCCTGGCCGAGCTGAATGACGACTGGTGGCGTGCCCGGGCACCTCGCTCATTCTGGGAGCGGCTCCTGATCGACAACCTTGGATGGCTGATCTTGATTGGCGGTGGCTTTGGCTTCGTTATTCTTGGGCAGTTGCGGCATGCCGGCAAGC
>JBFGLK010000233.1:0-5692 GCA_041576195.1 Promineifilaceae bacterium (SeqCode) | reverse complement strand
GCCGGCCGGGGCGAGGGCGGCCACCAGGCCTCGGTACCGCTCCACGACGAGGTCCCAGTGGTAATTGGCCAGCACGTGCCGGCGGCCCTGGCGGCCGAGCCGGTCGGCGATGTTGGGATGGGCCAACAGGTAGTTCAGGGCGCCGGCGAATTCGGCCGCATCGTGGAAGTAGAGGCCCCCGTTGGCCTTGAGGCACTGCTCCCGGGTAACGGCGCAGTCGCCGTGGACCAGGACGGGGCGGCCGGCGACCCAGCTGTCCATTATAGCCAGCGAGAAGCTCTCGTGCAGAGACGGCTGGCAGAGCACCGTGGCGGCGGCGTGGGCGTCGTGTTTGTCCTGGGCCGGCACGAAGCCGAGGTCGCGCACCGTGCCGGCGATGGCGGGCGGCACGTCGATCTCGCCCGGCCCGACGAAGACGAGTTGGAGCCGGCGGCCGTGCGCGGCGACGTAGCGGCGCCACATCTCCAGGAGGAAAGGCGTGTTTTTGCCGGCGTCTTTTCGGCCGACCACCAGCACGAACGGTCCCGCGACGTCGTAGCGGGCGCGAAACCGCGCGGCGTCGCCAATCCAGTCGGTGTCGACCCCCTCCCCGAGGACCAGGCGTTCCTGCCCGGGTTCGGCAGGGAAAAGGGCGTTAGCCAGGTCCCGCTCGGCGTCGGTGTGGAAGATGAGGGCGCGCACGTGGGGAAAGATGTCGCGGTAGATGGCCAGGCGGGCGTAGCTCTCGTCGTGCAGGCAGGGGATGACCACGCTCTGGGCCGGGCAGATCTGGGCTCCAAAGTAGGTGGTGGCAAACATGTAGGGAATGAAGATGAACAGGGTGTCCTGGCAACGGGCCCGCACATGCGCGTAGAGCGCCGGGGTGCGGATCATCTCCTCGATGTAGGTGCGCTCCTCGGTGGCGGTGATGGGCAGCCCCTGCATCAGGCGCCAGTTGACGGCGTCGAACGCCGCCTGATCGCGGTTCTCGACTGGGAAGCGGCGCACGGTGACGCCATTGATCGTCTCGACGCGGCGCCGGTGATGGTTCCGCGCCCAATCGGCGAAGAAGTCGCGGATGGTGGTGGTCAGGACCTCGACCTCCATGCCGGCAGCGGCCAGGCGTTCGGCCGTGCGCCGCGTCTCGGCCTCCATGCCGCCGGGGATGTCCGGGCCATACCAGGGGGTGACGAAGGCGATCTTCATCGCGCTGCCTCGCCTCTCGGCCAGCGGGCATCAGGCATCCGGCTCCTCCAGGTCCTGGGCCAGGGCATTTAGTGCCTGAAGCAGATGGGTGTTGACCCGCATCTGCGCCGCGGCCACTTGATTGACATAAAATAGCACCAACTCGTGAAGCATCTGCCTCAGGCGGCCCAGGACGGGGCCCAGCACGGGGACGGGCACGGGGCGGACCAGGCGCTCGGGTTTGATCTGGTCGTAGGCCAGGCCGGCCTGGTAGAGGTGCTCGTAAAACGCCGGCGAGAAGCGCTTGCCGACAGCGGATACCGGCGGCCCTGCGCCGCGCGCTGCCGCCCGTTGCGCCAGGATCTCGGCCCGGATCTCCTGCATGATGGCTTCCACGTCGATGGGGGTCTCTTCATTCATGGGGGTTCGATCTCGCTGATAGTCAGGTCCCAGGCGCGCTCGACGATCGCCGCCGGCCGATGCTCGATGCTGCCTTCGAGCACCTGGGCGCGGACGGTCGCAGCCCGCACCGGGCCGGCAGACAGGCCCAGCGCGCCTGCCCGGGCGGGATCGCCAACCCAGTATACGTCGCGACCGTCGGCCTGCCAGCGGCGCACCGTCTCGACGAAGCGGGGTGCCAGGCCGGCGTCGAGCAGGCCGTCCACATCGCGCACGTTGAATGAGGGTCGGTCGTGAAGGAAGCGCAGCGGCGTGCCCAGGAAGTCCCCGCTGCCAATGGGTGCCGGGTCGTCAAAGAGGAGGATCGCGCCAGGCGCCAGCGTGCCGGCCAGCGCGTCGATCTGGGCCACCAGGCCGCGCGCGTCGACCTGCGTGATGAGGCCGCGGGCACCCTGGGCCAGGCCCACGAACCAGGCCACGGTCAGGAGCGCGGCCAAGGCCAGCCGGGATCGAGACGTTCCCTCGCCGAGCCGGACCAGGAGCCAGGCCCCGAACAGAAGAAAGAAGGGCATCACCGCCGGGACATAGCGGCGCATTGCATAGATGTGGCTGGGGTTGTTCTGCAATCGCCACAGGTAGAACAGAGCGAAGAAGCCCCCGGCAGCCAGGGTGAGGGCCCAGGCGAGGCGGCGCCGTCGAGGTGGGCGGGCGACGCGCAGTGCGGCGCCGAGCGCGCCCAGCCAGATGCCGGCAGGGGAGAGGTACCAGCCCAGCCTTACGAGATTCTCCCGGTCGAGCACGGGCACTTCATCGCCGGCATACCAGCTGATCCAGGCCGGAGCGATGTCGCCTGCGATCGGGCGCACGAACCAGGCGTAGGCGGTCAGGAGCACGATGCCGGCAGCCAGAACCGGCGGCCCGAGCGGCGCCAGTCGCGTGGTCCCGGCGGCGCCATCCGGGCCGCGGCGCCGCCGCCAGCCCAACCAGGCGAGGAACGCGAAGGGTAACAGCACGCCGGCAACCAGCGCGCCGGGATTGCGCTCCAGCAGGCGCAGCCCGGCGCCATAGGTGTTGAAAAAATAGGGCCAGCTCTGCCACAGCGCGTGCCCGAGCGAGTGCGCGGCCAGCAGGAGAAGCGGCACGACGAACCAGCCGGCGGATCGATCCAGCCGCCCGCGCCACCAGGCCAGGACGAGCAACGCCCCCGGTAGGGTCAGCACGAACACCATGTCGATGCGCGTGAGCAGTAGGCCGCCCCAGGCCAGGGCCGCCAGCAGGCCCCAGGCCCGCCGGCGGCGCGGCGCCTCCCACCAGATGCCGGCCGCCCAGACGCCGGTCCAGAGCTGATACTGGGCCAGGGTCTCCGTCGTCGGGTAGCGGGCGAACCAGAGCTGGAGCCCGCTCAAGGTCAGGCCGGCCAGCAGCAGGGCGGCCGTTTGGGGGCCGCCCAGGCGCCGGGCCAGGAGGAAGAGCGCCAGGCCGCCGAGCGCCGCCCAGAGCCCCGCCAGGCGCAGCGCGGCGCCGACGCCGCCAAGGGCGTGACCCACGGCCAGCCAGACGGGGTAGAGCGGGTAGAACTGGGGCACGATCTGGCCCGGCGGCTCCCCTGGCACGTAGAAGCCGGGGAAAAGGTAGTAGGGCGTGGCCTCTGGTGGCGGCAGCGGCCGCAGCAGCGCCGGGTAAAGGGCGGGCGGCAGCTCGGCCAACAGCGGGTCGTCGATGATCAGCCGGCCGCTGCGGGCGATCTGGGCGCCTAGATTGACATAAACTCCGGCATCGGCGGCGCCCAGGACGTACTCATGCGGCCGGAAGTAGAGCCAGCCAGCCAGCGCCAGCCAGGAGGCCAGCGCCAGGGCGATGAGCGGCGCAGGCCGGGCCGGCGCCCCATTGACCGGAACGATCTGGATGCCCAGGCGGCGTGCGCGCCAGCCGGCGACGAGTAGCGGCGGGAGCCAGAGCGCGCCCAGCCGCCAGAGGGTAAACGCGCCCAGCTCCGCCAGGACCAGCGCCAGCCAGCCACTGACTGCCAGCGCCAGGCCCAGGGCGCCAAAGAGCTCTTCGAGCAGGTCTGGCGGCGCCGTCTCGGTCGGCCTATCCTCGCCCCCTGGTCCCCGGCCCCCGGTCCCAAGGGCCCGCCAGAGCAGCCAGCCGGCCGGCAGGTGCGCCAGGGCGAGCAGCAGCACCACCAGGGTCTCAACCACGGTACCCGCCCCGCCAGCCGAGGAAGTCTGCGAGCGCCCCCAGGTAGGCGGCGGCCACGCGCTCGCCATGGTGCTCGCGCCGGGCATAGGCCCGCGCCGCGGAGCCGAGGGCCGCCCGTCTAGCCTCATCGTTGGCCAGATTGGCCAGCGTCTCGGCCAGCGCCGCCGCGTCCGTGGCCGGCAGGCGCACGGCGACGTCCGGCGGCAGCTCGGCATACCAGCCGGCGTCCGAGACGATGAGGGGTCGGCCCGCAACCAGGGCTCGTAGGGCCGTCGCCGACGTCTCGCCTGCGGTTGGCTGGCGTAGATTGACGACGACGTCGACCGTCGCCAGCCAGTCGACGAACGCTGCGAGATCCGGGACCCGGCCCAGCCGGGTGACGTGTTCACCCAGCTCCAACTCCGCGATCAGCGTGTCGAGCGGGACCGTCGGCTGGACGTCGCCGGCGATGAGCAGGTGAGCCGGACGTGTTTCGCGTAGGCGGCGCAGAGCGCCGAGCACCACGTCCACGCGGCGGGCGGGCGTCACCAGCCCGAAGCTGCCGAGGAGCAGGGTCTCGGGTGGCAGCCCGAGCTGTTCGCGGCGGGGATGGCCGGTCCGGGGCTCGACGAGTGCCGGCACCGCCGCGACCGGACGGTCGGTCAGCGCCCGCACCTGGGCCGCGGCGTGCCGGCTATGGGTGATGATCCCGAGGCTGAGGTCGAGGAGGCGCCGGGTCAGGGGGAGCGCGAAGAGGGGATGGGGCGTGCCGGCAAACTGGATGCCCAGCGCCAGGTCCGCGCCCGCCGGACCGAGCTCGTAGGCGAGCTCCCGCGTGTAGGCGGGAAAGTCGCCACGGCCCGCCGTGTGGTCGGCCAGGAAGTGGTGCATCACCGCCTCGTGCAGCACGAGCACGCCTGGATGGCGCCGGAACAGGTCGTAGCCGCCGGCGTGGTGGTGGCTGTTGCCGAGGTGGAACAGGGCGGCGTCAAACGCCCAGCGCCGGGGCGCGAAGGCCGCCAGCGGCAGGCAGGTGAACGCCTGCCGCAGCGCCGGGTCGACGTCGCCCGTGGCAAAGCAGGTCAACTGAATGTGCTGGGCGAGGTAAGGAAGAAGCTCGCGGCTGTAGTCGGCCACGCCGGTCGTCGCCGGCGGCAATGGGCTGATGTAGGCCAGGCGGTGCATCGCCTACGGCCCGTCGGCCGGCCGCGCCGGCTCGTCCTCTGCCATGGGTTCGCCCCCCTCGTCGCCGAGTCGCGCCAGCTCAGCCGTCAACGCCGCCAGCCGGTGGATCAGCTCGGTTTGTTGCCGGTCCTGCGCGACCAGGCGCGCCTCCAGCTCGGCCAGCTGGCTCACCACCAGCCGGTTGAAGGCGTTTTGCTGCTCGACCATGGGGAGCACGTACCAGCGGGCGACGAGATCGCTCCAGCGCGCCCGGAGCCAGGCGATGGCCGGGCCGATCACGGGCACGGTCGAGCGGAACGGCCGCTCGCGCACCTCCGCCTGCCGCTGGAGGATATCGTCGGGGTTATCCATCGCCGTCGCTGCCCGCGCTCATGGGTGCCAGGGGATGCCCGGCACCTGCGCCGGGTTGGCGTAGGGACCATTGCGCAGGTCGTCGAAGTAGCCATTGGCCAGCAGATCGCCGTAGGAGAAAAGGGCGTGGCCGGCCGTGCCGATGGCCCGAGCGGCGTCGATGCGCCAGCGGATCTCCTCGAAGTCGGTGTAGTAGGTGCCAATGCCGGGGATGACGTAGCGACCGGCGCGATCGGCCTGGAAGTTCGCCACGAGCGTCTGCCAGCGGTCGCGCGTCCAGAAGCCGCTGCCGTAGATCATGGGCATGATCGTGTCGATGTAGCCCCCCTGTACCCAGGCCTTTGAGTCCTGGTAGTAGTCGTGGTAGCCTTCCTGTCCCGACCAGCCCCAGTAGTCGATATACATGGGCCAG
>JBFGLK010000232.1:0-5715 GCA_041576195.1 Promineifilaceae bacterium (SeqCode) | reverse complement strand
GTCAACGCCGACGGCTTTCTTGACTACTGCCGAATTGTTGGCGACGGGCCGTTCGGGGCCCTGTGCAGCCTCTATGACCCGGGCGCGCGGCGCTGGCGAGCGACGTTTGGCACCGGACCGGTGGATGGAGCCTTTCCCGAAGCTGTTGCGTGGCTCGATTTCGATGGCGACGGCAGGGCGGACTATTGCCGCGTTGTGCCGGGAAGCCCCGGCAGCCCCCCCGCTTCGTGCTACAATGCCCGCGTGATCCGCCGGCGCCGATCGTCACCGTCGTTACAGGACATTCATCCCTTGTCGCCGGCGCGGCGCCGGTTTACCCTTTATCAGATGACCCGCCGTTCGCGTTCGGCCGACCAACGCCCACCACCCAGGAGGTGTCCATGAAAGCGGTCTCGTTTGTGATTGCCGGCATCCTTGGTCTGCTCGGCCTCATCTTCATCATCGGCGCCCAGGGCCAGGTTGCCCGCTATGGCCTGGGCGCGGTGCTCCTCGTCGCCGCCGGCGTGGTCGTCTACCTGATGCAACTGCGCCCCCAGGTGGTGGAGACGCGCAATGTGCAGCAGATCGACCTCAGCGGCGACGTCGCCCTGGAGCGGCTGAAGTGCCAGAACTGCGCCTCGCCGCTTGACAAGGAGTCGCTCGAAGTCAAGGCCGGCGCGATCTTCGTCCACTGCCCCTACTGCGACACCAGCTACCAGCTGGAGGAGGCGCCCAAGTGGTAGGCCTGGCGCTGGGCCGGCGTGCCGGCACGCTCCTGTCCGGCCTGCGCGATAGCCTCGCCACCGCGCCCTCGCTCGCGCCCCCGGCGCCCGGCCTGCACACCTACCGGCTGGGCAACGACCATGGGCAGCGCCGCCTCCACCTCCGCGTGGAGCCGGACGGCGCCGGCGCCCTCTTCGTCGACGTCACCGACGTCTTCCACCTCAACCCGACCGCCGTCCTCATGGCCCACCTGGCGCTGGAGGACGTGCCCGAGGCGGCGGCGCGCCGTCGCTTCCAGAGCGCCTTTCATGGGGTCGGCCGCGCGCAGCTCGAAGCGGAACTCCGCGGCCTCTACGACCTGGTCGGGCGCCTGCGCGACCTGGACGACGGCTGCCCGGTCTGTGCGGTGGATGACCTGCCGCTCAAGCCCCTGTTCAGCACCCCGATCGGCGCGCCCTACAAGGCGGACCTGGCCCTGACTTATGGCTGCAACAACGCCTGCGCCCACTGCTACAACGAGCCGGATCGCTACGAGATGCCCTCGCTGCCCCGGGAGGCCTGGTACCGGGTCATCGACCGGTTGCACGCGGTCGGCGTGCCGCACCTGATCCTCACCGGCGGCGAGGCGACGTTGCACCCGGACCTTTTGGACATCATCCGCTACGCCGATGGGCTGGGCCACGTGGTCGGCCTCAACACCAACGGCCGCCGCATCGCCCACGCGCCCTACATGGAGGCGCTGGCGGACGCCGGCCTGAACCACCTGCAGGTGACGCTGGGCTCCTCCCGGCCGGGCGTGCACGACGCGATGATGGCCGCCCGCTCCTTCCACCAGACGGTGCGGGGCATCCAGAACGCCCTCGCCAGCCGGGTGCACGTGATCACGAACACGACGTTGATGCGCCTGAACATGGACCACGTCGAGGAGATCGTAGCCTTTCTGCACGATCTGGGCATCCGCACGTTTGCCATGAACGGCATGATTTATAGTGGCGGCGGCTTCGCCCATCCGAGTGCCATTCCGGAGGAAGCGATGCCAGCACTGCTCCTCCGCGTCCGCGAGACGGCCGAGGAGCTGGGCATGCGCTTCCTCTGGTACACGCCGACGGAGTATTGCCGCATGTCGCCGGTGGAGCTGGAGATCGGGGCCAAGCGCTGCAACGCCGGCGAGTACTCGATCTGCATCGAGCCCAACGGCGACGTGTTGCCCTGCCAATCCTACTACGTGGCTGCCGGGAACATCCTGCGCGATCCCTGGGACCAGATCTGGACCAGCCACCTCTTCCGCACCTTCCGCGATCGGGAGAAGGATCCGCGCTGGGCCGGCCTGCCGGAGAAGTGCTGGGAGTGCCCCGATCTACCCCTCTGCGGCGGCGGCTGCCGCATCGAGCGCGAGGCGCGCGACGGCCACCGGATCGCCGCGGGCGGCGGCTGCTCCAGCTGCTCGAGCGGCAGCTGCGGCACGACGACCGCCCAGCACACCGCCGGTTTCATCCCCACCGCCCACATGACCCGCGACGACGTGCGCGGGGGCGGGGTGGTGTGGTTGCAGGAGGTAGAGGTAGTTGGATAGATGGCTGGTGGGTTAGTTGGCTGGTTGGCTGGTGCCCTCGCCAACCAACAAACCAACAAACCATCAACCCACCACCTTCCCCACGGAGTCCCCCATGCCCCCCACGCTCTTCGAACGCCTTTTCACCATTCAGCGGCCGCAGCCGCTGGAGCCGGTCGCACCGGGGTTGCGCCATCTCCTGCAGGAGCGGGACGGGGCGTTCAACCGGCTGCACCTGCGGGTGGAGCCGGACGGCAGCGGCCTGCTGGTGGCCAACGCACGCGCCGCGCTGCGCCTGACGCCGCCCGGCGTGATCATCGCCCGCGGCCTGCTGGAAGGATGGGACGAGCCGGCCATCCTGGCCGACCTGGCCGCCCGCTATCGCGACGTGACGACGGCCCAACTGGAGCACGATCTGGCCCTGGTCAAGCTGCGGCTGGCGTCCTTGCTCGACCCGGCCGGCCAGTTCCCCATCTTCAACCTGGAGGACGCTGCCGTCTCGCCCTACGAGGCGGCCCTGATGGCGCCGCTCGAGGCGACCCTTCCCCTGGCGTCGCCGGAGCGGCTCCGGCCACTCCTGGAGCGGCTGTGGACGGTCGGCATCCCGCACGTGACCCTGGCTGTGCCGGCAGCGCCGAACCCCGACCATCTGCGTGACGCCGTCGAGCGGGCCGAAGACCTGGGCCTGATCTGTGGCGTCAGCGGGCGGGCCACCGACCTGGGCGCGGGCGGCCTCCTGGACGGCCTGATCGACGCCGGCCTGGACCACCTGAGCGCCTTCTACGCCGGCGCCGACCCGGTCACCCACGACGCGCTCTTCGGCGCCGGCGACCATGAGCGGGCCGCCGACCTGTTCCGCCACACGGAGTCGCTGGCTCTGGCGGACGTGGCCCAGATCCCACTGGTGCCGGCAACGGTCGCCGACCTGGACGAGACGCTGCTTAGTCTGGCGGAGCTCGGCGTGCCCAACGTCGCGTTCTATGCCGTGGCCACGACCGACCCGGCGGTGACCGACGCTATTCAGGCGGAGGGCCTGCGGCAGGTGGCGGCCATGGTCGAGGAGGCCGCCGACGAAGCGCAGGTGGCCTACCTCTGGCAACCGCCGCTGGAGCGCGACCCGGCGCTCGCGCTGGCGGCCCAGGTCGCCCGCGGCCCTCGCTGCGCCGGCGATGTGGCCGTGCGTGTGGAGGCGGACGGCGCCGTCATCCCGCCGCGCGGCCCGGCGCGGCCTGCCGGCAACCTGCTCGCCGACGACTGGGCGACCATCTGGAATCACGCGTCGTTTCGCGCCTTCCGCGAACGCGTCGAGGCGCCGACCCGGTGCTCCCTGTGCCCGGGCCTGGCCATCTGCGCCGCGGACTGTCCCGTTGAGCCGCGCGGCTGGGCGCTGGCGCGCTAGCGACGACCCGGGGGCCGCCGGCCAGACGACGGGCCCGGCCGACCGCACTCGAGGACTTTCCATGACCGATCTTACCCGCCTGGAACCCATCACCCGCCGGCTGGCCCTGATCCTGGTCCTCTGCCTGCTCCTGCTCGGGGCCCGCACCGTGGCGGCGCAAAACTACAGCTTCAGCGTCCCCGACGTGGAGATGCAGGCGTTCATCCGGCCGGATGCCACGGTACGCGTCGTCTACGACATCACGCTGCGCAACGCGACCTTCGCCTCGCCCATCGACATCGTGGACGTGGGCATGCCCAACGCGGACTACGACATCGACAACATGGTCGCTGCCATCGACGGCCGGCCGCTGTCCACCATCCGGCGGTCGGAGTTCGTCAACCCGGGCGTGGAGGTGCTGTTCGGCGGCAACGCCATCGCGGCGGGCGACGAGGGCGTCTTCCACTTCGAGTTCACCATGAGCGACCTGGTCTTCCAGGATGTCACTAACTCGGAGCTCGCCTCCTTCCAGATCACGCCCACCTGGTTCGACAGCGAGCTTGTCCTGGGCACGACCAACCTGCAGATCGCCGTGCACTTGCCGGAGGGGATCAGCCCCAACGAGATGCTCTACCAGGAGGAGCCGTTTTCCGTCACCGCCCTGTTCCAGGACCACGCGGTGGCGCTCTGGCAATTCCCGGAGACGCGCTTCACCGGCCCGCACATCGTGGGCGTCTCCTTCCCCAAGCGCGTGATGACCTTCGTGGTCAGCAAGACCGTCTGGGAGCTGGCGGTGGACTGGTTCGTCGGCAACCCGCAGGTGCGCGTGATTGCCGGCATCGCGGCCTTCGGGCTGTTCACCTTTCTCTTCTTCCGCTTCACCGGCAGCACCGGCTGCTCCCTCTGGTTCATCCTGGCCGCCGGCCTGGGCTGGATGTTCGTCGTCAGCCCCGGGCTGCACATGCTCAGCTTCATCCCACTGGTGCCCCTGGTCTTTCTCAACGAACGGGCGCTGCGCAAGAAGAAGGACAAATACCTGCCGCCCCTGGTCCACGCCGAGGGCGGCGGCATTAAGCGCGGCCTGACGGCGGCGGAGGCGGCGGCCCTGCTGGAGTTGCCCCTCAACAAGGTGCTGAGCCTGATCCTCTTCGGCTTGCTCAAGAAGGGGATCCTGCGCCAGGTCGAGGCTGACCCGCTCCAGGTCGAGCTGGTCGAGGCGTTCCGTGTCCTCGAGATGGAGGGCAAGCAGAGCCAGCGGCACGCCGCCCGGCGTAAGGCGGCCCAGGAGATGGGCGTCGTGCTGCACAAATACGAGCAGCCGTTCCTGGATCGGTTGGAGAAGAGCGCGGGCAAGCCGGTGGCCGAAATCGACCTCAGTACGCCAATGAAGTCGTTCCTGCAGACGATCGCCCGGCGGGTCAAGGGGTTCAACCTGGACGAGACGCGCGAGTATTACCGCCGCATCGTCACCCGCGCGGTCACCGAGGCGCAGGCGATCGGGGACATCCCGGAGCTCGAGAAGACGCTCGACCGTAACCTGGAATGGATCCTCATGTCCGACGATTACTCGACTGTCTTCCTGCCTCGGCCGACCTACACCTACTTCCCCCGCTGGGTGCGCACGAGCGCCGGGACGCCAGTCGCGGGCGGCGGGCGGAGCGGCCCGGGTGCCGGCGGCAGCGCGCCGCGGATGGTGGACGTGACCGCCGGCTTCGCCGGCTGGGCGGAGAACACGATGGGCTCGCTGGCCTCCACGATCTTGCCCGGCAAGGTGGCCATTGAGGGCACGCGCGGCTTCATCAACCTGGGTGGCGTCGACCGGGCCACCTCAGACGTCTTCGAAGCCCTGTCCAAAAGCAGCGGCGGCAGCAGCGGTGGCGGTGGCGGCAGTAGTTGCGCCTGCGCCTGCGCGGGTTGCGCCTGCGCCTGCGCCTGTGCCGGGGGAGGTCGCTAAGTCAATGGATTCGCCCCGCTTCGACCTGGTGCTCTGGGGAGCCACCGGTTTCACCGGCCGGCTGACCGCCCGCTACCTGGCCCGTCAGGTGGCTGCCGGCAAGGCGTCGCCCCGCTGGGCGCTGGCCGG
>JBFGLK010000231.1:0-5727 GCA_041576195.1 Promineifilaceae bacterium (SeqCode) | reverse complement strand
TCCAGGCGGAACAGGCGCAGGGCGAAGGCCAACGTCAGCAGGCCGGCCGGCAGCACGATCTGGCGGTTACGCGACATCGGCCGCCACGGCGCCGTCCCCCGTCTCGCGGAGGACGGCGGGCCGGTTCATCGCCGCCAGCAAGCCCAGGGCCAGCCAGAAGAGCAGGCCGGGCTTGGCCCCCGGGGCCAGCGCGTCCGTCAGGCCATAGGCGTGCAGGGCGAGCAGCCCGCCGAGCAGGCCCAGGGCCCAGGGGCGCCACGCCGCCGAGCGCCGGGCGGCGCGCCAGCCCAGCGCGAGGGCCAGGAAGAGCAGCGCCCCGTAGGCGACCAGACCGGGCAAGCCAACGTCCAGGGCCACCTGGAGCGGGATGTTGTGGGCGTGGGCGAAGTCGTAGCCCGGATCCACGCTGAGTGGGAACAGGCGCCGGGCCGCCCGGCGAAAGGCCCCCAGCCCTAGCCCCGTGTAGGGAAAGTCGCCCGCGGCCTCCAGGCCCCAGCGCCAGACCTCCTGGCGGAACTGGAGCGAGCTGAGGTCGCCGACCACTGTTTGCTGGGCCGGCTCGTCCCACACCTGCCGCCAGGCGTCAGGGCCGACCGCCAGGCCCAGCGCCCCGACCAGGAGGGCGGAGGCCAGCAGGGCCAGCGCCAGGCGACGGCGGCCGGGGCCCGGGGCCATCGTGGCCGTGAAGAGACCGGCCAGGGCGAACAGGCCCAGCGCGCCCCCCAGCCAGCCGCCGCGCGATTGGGAGAGCAGGAGCGTCAGCAGCAGAGCCCCCGAGAGGGCAAGCAGCAAGCGGCGACCGCGGCGGCTCAGGCCGGCAGGGCGGCCGGCGAGGGCGAGCGACAGGCTGAGCGGCAGGATGAGCAGGATCGTGCCGGCAAGCTGGTTGAGCTGCACCCCTTCCGTCGGGCTGCCCGGCAGATGCAGCCAGGCGGACGGCGCCCAGGCCAGCGCCCCCGCCATGCCGGGCAGCTTCACGCGCCAATCCGCCCCGAGCACGCCCAGAAGGACGAAGCCGCCCGCCAGCAGAATGTAGAGCCACCCGCCCCAACGCAGGCGTCGCGCGTCGTCCAGCGCCAGACAGGCACCGCGCCAGCCGGCCAGGCCCAGGATCAGGCCCGTGGCCTTCGGCAGCGTCAGATCGGGGTCGGCGGAGACGAGGATGGCGACCCCCAGCATCAGCGTCCACAGGAGGAGGGCGCCGTTGTATGGCGTGACGGGGAAGCGACGCCAGGCGACCGCCCAGGTGATGGCCAGGATCAGCAGCGCCGCCAGAGTGCCCGGGACAAAGACCTCAGGGAAGAGGAGGAACGGCGTGGCGACGAGGAGGACGGCCCCTTCGAGGACGAGGACGCGCGCCGCCAGCCTGGGCGCCGGGGTGGCGGGCATGGGTCAGGCGGCCTGCTCTGGCCACGATGAGCCGGCGCTAGGAGCGACGCTCCGAGCGTCGCTCTGAGCGGCGCTCAGTAGGCCCCGCGCCCGCGCACCACGACCCAGACCGTCTTGAAGAGGATGAGCATGTCCATCCACAATGAGTAGTGCTGGACGTAGTAGAGGTCATCTTCGGTGTGCAGGTGCATGGGCCGATCGGCGCGGCCGTTGACCTGCCACCATCCGGTAATGCCCTGGGGCACGGAGAAGCGCTTGCGCTGCCACGGCTCGTACTGGGCCGCGAGCCAGGGGAGCTCCGGGCGGGGGCCGACGAGGCTCATCTCGCCCTTGAGCACGTTGAAGAGCTGGGGCAGCTCATCCAGGCTGGCGCGCCGCAGGATGCTCCCCACGCGCGTAATACGCGGATCGTCGGGCTTCTTGTGCACGAGCTGGCCGTTGGCGTTCACGTGGGTGACCCGGGGCTGCATCTGCTCGGCGCCGTCGACCATCGTGCGGAATTTGTACATGGTGAACAACTGGCCGTTTTCTCCCACGCGTTGCTGGCGGAAGATGATCGGGCCCCGGGAGTCGAGCCAGACGGCCAGGGCGATCAGGCCCAGTGCCGGCAGGGCCAGGAGGGTGCCGACGCCTCCCAGGAGGAGGTCCACCAGCCGCTTGACCAGGCGCTCGACGTCGTTCATGGCCGGGTCGCGCAGGCTGAACATAGGCAGGCCGCCAAACTCCTCCGCCTGGGCCCGATAGAGCGACAGGCTGAAGTAGTCGGGCACCATGCGCGTCTTGACCGGCAGATCGTGAAGCGTCAGCATGAGCCGGTTGACCAGGCGGTACTTATCTGTTGGCAGAGCGATGACCACGTCGTTCACCGCATTGTCGTGCACGAGCGTCTCCAACTGCGTCAGATCGCCGAGGAGCGGCCGGTCGGGCGGCTGATGGTTCGGCTCGTCCACAAAGCCGACCAGGTCCAGCCCCATCCAGTGGAACTCCCCAATCATCCGCGCCACCTGTTGTGCCTCGTCATCCGAGCCGATGATGATCACGCGGCGCGTCGACGGCTGTGCCCCGGCCAGCGAGAAGACGAAGCGCGTCAGCAGGCGCCAGGCCACCAGCAGAACCAGGTTCAGCACGATGAAGACCACGTAGAGCCAGCGCGAGAGGCCGCGGAACTCGAAGGAGAGATAGAGCAGGCCGGCGAAGCAGAGCGAGGCGAAGGCGGCGGCCAGCGTCAAGGTCTGCAGCTCGTCCACCAGGCGATAGGTGCGCTTCGGGTCATAAAGCGACGAGGCCAGAAAGACCGACACGTACAGGAGCGGCACCAGCGCGTAGAGCAGCAGGGGCAGGTCGATGACCGGCTCAGTGGGGCGGAGAAAGGGCACAGCCGGCAGGTTGGGGCGCACCTTCACGGCGATGGCCAGGGCGATCAGGGTGAACCCGGCGTCAAGGAAAAGCGAAAAGATGGCGAAATTGACGCTGAAGCGGCGCACCGATTCCCTCCTGGTTCAGGCGATCGTCAAGCTAGGCTGTGGGCCGGGTCGATCAGAGCGGCCGGCTCGCGGCGGTAGGCGGGACAAACGGCATTTGGTCAACAGAGAAGGGGAAGTGGTGACAGGTCGAATAGCGGTCCCGGCTACCCCACTGTATTTTCTACGGCTCCCCCGCTTTTGTCAAAGACCCGACGACCTCTCTGGGAGGCGCAGACGCCGCCGTCAGGTGCCCACCCCGATCTGGCGAAAGAGGGCCTCATAGGCGTCGGTGACCGCGTCCCAACTGTAGTGGGTCTGGGCTCGCTGCCGGGCGCGTTGCCCGTAGTCGGCCACGCGCGCCGGATCGGCCAGCAGTGTCTGCAGGACCTGGCGCAGGCTCTCGGCTCCCTCCTGGCCGTCGTAGGCGAAGCCAGCGTCGCCGATCGTCTCCAGGTTTTCGGGCGTATTGTGCACGATCACGCAGTTGCCGAAGGCCATCGCCTCCACCAGGGCCGGATGCGTGCCGCCGACGCCCGAGCTCTCGACAAAGATGCGGGCGTTCGTGCCCAGCTCGTGGTAGCCGCGGCCGAAGACATAGCCGGTGAAGATGATGCGGGGATCGCCGGCAGCGCGCTCCTGGAGATCGGCGATGTAGGCCTGAGCGTAGGCCGCGTCGCCGACGATGACGCACTTCAGGTCGGTGTCGATGGCCCGGAAGGCGTCCACGATGTGATGGGCGCAATTCTCCGGGACGAGCCGGCCGACGAAGAGGATGTAGTTGCCCGACTCGAGGCCGAAGCGCGCCAGCGTCTCGCCTGCCGGCACGACCTCGACCTCGGAACCATAGGGAATGTAGGGGGGCTCGCTGCCGAAACGATCCCGGTAGTAGGTCTGGACCACGTGCGAGTCCGTCAGATAGCCATTGGGCAGCTTCGTGGCCAGAAACTCGGCGAGTTGGATGTAGCGCTTGGCCAGGGCCGGCCACTTCTCCCGCTTCCAGTCGAGGCCGTCGACGTTGAGGAGGGTGCGGGTGCCGACCAGCCGGGGGATCCAGGTCACCGGGCTGTTGCCGGCAATGAAATAGAGGGCGATGTCGTAGCGCTGGGCCAGCGCGTGCAGCGACGAGAGGAAGGAGTGGACGATCGTGTCCAGATATTTGTTGGCCACGGTCGGCAGCTTGACCAGGCGCATGCCCAGGTAGTGGGAGCCCTCGTAACGAATGTGGTGCGAGCGGCAATAGACGGTGACCTCGTGCCCCCGGGCCACCAGGCGCTTGCCCAGCTGCTCGACGCAGGTCTCGAAGCCGCTGTAGCTTGCCGGCACGCCGCGCGTGCCGAGAAGGGCGATTTTCATCGGGCGCTGTCTTCCTTTCCCGGTCAGCCCGGCCGGGACCGGCCGCCAACGATGGCGCGAAGGCGTAACACCCGTATTATGCTTGTTCACCGCCTATACGGCGAAGCGTAAGCGGAGACGGGTCGCGGCCCCGGGCGCGATGCAGGGGAAGCGCGCCAGCCCATGATGGTGCCCGATGCTGACCACAGACAGGCACCGCCATTTATTGGTGTCGCGGCGAATCCAGAGATTCCGGGGCGGCAGTGCCCAGCGCTTCGTACAGCGCCCGCCAGCGCTCCCAGAACGCCTCCGGCGAAAAGGTCGCCTCCAGCCGCTGGCGGCCCGCCAGTCCCATCGCGTGGCGACGCGCCGGCGCGTCCAGCAGCGCAACGATGGCCGCGGCCATGGCCTCCGGGTCGGCGGGGTCGACCAGGAGGCCGGTCTCGCCGTCGACCACCATCTCCACGCTGCCGCCGTGGGCGTTAGCCACCACCGGCCTGCCGGCAGCCATCGCCTCCAGGACGACGGTGGGGAACGGGTCGGGCGACGTCGACGGCAGGACGAAGACGTCGGCGGCCGCCAGCACGGCCGGGATATCGTCCCGGAAGCCGCTGAACAAGGCGCGATCGCCCAGCCCGAGCGACGCCGCCAGGGCCTTTGCCTCGTCCACCAGGGCCTCCTGGCCGGGGAAGACGCCGCCGACCAGGGCGAAGCGGGCCTGTGCGTGGCTTTGGGCGACATGGGCGGCCGCCTCCAAGAAGTGCCCCTGTCCCTTCCAGTGGCTGAAGCGGCCGACCATGAGCACCAGCGCCTCGTCGTCGGCCACCCCCCAGTCCCGCCGTAGCGCCCGGCCGGCCGGCGCCGCCCCGGCGAACGGGGCGGAGTCAATGCCGTTGTGGATGACGATCGCTCGCTCCCGGTTGCGGGCGCTGCCGGCACATAGATGCGCCCACGTCGGCGTGGACACGGCCACCACCGCTTCCGACAGCCTCGGCACCAGCCAGGCGGTCAGCCGCCAAAGAAAGCGCGGCCGGGTGATGATCTCGTGGATGTGCCAGATGTGGGGCACGCCCGTCAGTCGAGCCGCCAGCGCCCCGGGGATGACGGCGGCGGTGTTGCTGTGCACCAGGCCGGCTCTCTCGCGCCGGATCAGTCGCGCCAGGAACCAGGTCGAGGCGGCCAGCCGCCAGAGATAGGTCAGGAGGCCCAGAGGGCGGAAGTAGCGCCGGCGCAGGACGGCGGTGGGGTAGTGCACGTGCGCGATCCCCCGCGCCGCCAGCGCCCGGGTCAACTGACCGTCGTAGGAGACGTCGGTGGGGACGACGACGAGCGGCCGAAAACCGGCCTCCGGCAACCGCTCCAGCAGCTGCAGGAGAATGAGGTCCGCCCCGTACATTTCGTCGCTGGAGTGGACGTACAGGATGGTGCGGCCGGCCATCAACCGGGGCCTTCGCGCCCGTCGCTCGCCCGTGCCGGATCCCGCCAGCCGATCACGGTCGCCGGCGTCCCCCCGACGATGGCGTAGGCGGGCACGTCGCGGGTG
>JBFGLK010000230.1:0-5765 GCA_041576195.1 Promineifilaceae bacterium (SeqCode) | reverse complement strand
GACGAAGGCGCCGTGGCCCAGGCCGTCGTCGCCCCAAGCAACGTCTTCCCGCAGTTCGGCGGCCTGGAGATCACCACCTCGTCCACCGCCCTGCAGGCGCTCACCGACGCCGTGCTCTACCTGACGGCCTACCCCTACGAATGCTCCGAACAGCTGGCCTCGCGCGTCCTGGCCATCGCGGCCCTGCGCGACGTGCTCTCGGCCTTCTCCGCTCAAGGCCTGCCGGGGCCGGCGGAGCTCGAGGCGGCCGTGGCCCGGGACATCGAGCGGCTCCGCGGCCTGCAGAACGACGACGGCGGCTTCCCCTACTGGCAGCGCGGCCGGGAGTCCATCCCGTTCCACACCATCCACGTGGCCCACGCCCTGGAGCGGGCGGAAGCCAAGGGGTTCGCGGTGCCGGCGGAGATGCAGGGCCGGGCGCTGGCCTACCTGCGGGACATCGAGAGCCACTACCCGTCGTACTACAGCAAGCGGACGCGCGAGACGCTGAGCGCCTATGCCCTCTACGTGCGCGCGCTAATGGGCGATACCGATGCGACCAAGGCCCGCCGACTCCTCAACGACGCCGGCCTGGAAAACCTCTCGCTGGAGGCCGTCGCCTGGCTCTGGCAGACCCTGGTCGACGACCCGGGGAGCGCCGCGGAGCGCGCGGCCATCACCCGCCACCTCAACAATCGCGCCGTGGAGACCCCGTCCGCGGCCAACTTCACCACCAGCTACGGCGACGACGCCTACCTGCTCCTGGCTTCCGACCGGCGCGCCGACGCGGTTATCCTGGATGCCCTGATCGCCGGCGACCCGGCCAACGACCTCATCCCCAAGGTGGTCAACGGCCTGCTGGCCCACCGCACGCGCGGCCACTGGGGCAACACGCAGGAGAATGTCTTCGTCCTCCTGGCGCTGGATCGCTACTTCCAGACGTTCGAGGCGCAGACGCCGGACTTCGTCGCCGGCATCTGGCTCGGGGACACCTATGCCGGCAGCCACGCCTTCGCCGGCCGCACCACCGAGCGGCACGAGACGACGGTGCCCATGGCTCTGCTCCTGGAGGAGGCCCCGGCCGGCGCGCCGGAGGACCTCATCCTGAGCAAGGAAGGCTCCGGTCGCCTCTACTACCGCCTTGGCCTGCGCTACGCTCCGACCGACCTCGACCTGCCGCCGCTGGACATGGGCTTCGTCGTCCAGCGCAGCTACGAGGCCGTCGACGATCCCGGCGACGTCGCCCGGCTCGAGGACGGCACGTGGCAGATCAAGGCCGGCGCCCGGGTGCGGGTGCGCCTGACGATGGTGGCCGACAATCGGCGCTACCACGTGGCCCTGGTCGACCCGTTACCGGCCGGCCTGGAGATCATCAACCCCGGCCTGGCCGTTGCCGGCAGCATTCCCCAGGACCCCGCCAGTCCCGACTACCGCCAAGGCTGGTGGTGGTGGGGCCCCTGGTACGAGCACCAGAACCTCCGCGATGAGCGGGCCGAGGCGTTCACGCCCCTGCTCTGGGAAGGTACCTACACCTACACCTACGTGGCCCGCGCCACCACGCCGGGCACCTTCGTGGTCCCGCCGGCCAAGGCAGAAGAGATGTACGCGCCCGAGGTCTTCGGCCGCAGCGCCGCCGATCTGGTTATCGTGCGCTAGACGCGGACCGGGGATCAGGGATCGAGGCCTGTACTCCGATCCCCGGTCCCCAGTCCCGGACATTCCTCACCCGCAATTGATGACGATCCTCGCTTGTGGCCCGGCCGCGCCTTCCTATCGTAGGAGGTAGCAGAAATAGGCCGGCGCTTCCCGCCGGTGATGCGCCGGAAGAAGGGGCCCCATGAAGCGCTCGAGCCACGCGGTGATCGTTTTGTCGCTCACTATGTTCCTGGGACTGGTCCTGGCCGCGCTCGAAGCGCACGCCTGGGATCCCGTGCCCGTCAGTCAGGATCCCCTGGTGCGCATGCCGGGCACCCAGCCCGACCAGGGCGTCGATCTGCCCGACTCCGACCAATGTTTCAACTGCCACGCGGACTACGACCCCCTGGCGGAGCCCGGCCGTAACTGGCAGGGCGGCATGATGGCCCAGGCGATGCGCGATCCCCTGTTCTGGGCTTCCATGGTCGTCGCCGCGCAGGACGCCGTCTGGGCCGTGGGCACCCCCAACGGGACGGACATCTGCCTGCGTTGCCACGCGCCCCGCGGCTGGCTGGCCGGCCGTTCCGATCCGACGAATGGCAGCCTGATGGCCGGCGGCGATTTCGACGGCGTGCAGTGCACCTTCTGCCACTACGCGTTTGACCCGTTCTTCGAGACGACGGCGGACGGCACGCGGGAGGGATCCGACTGGACCGGCTACTGGGACGAGAGCAACGACAGCGACACCCCTTCCGCTGCCGCGGCCCTGGCGACCTACCTGGCGGACGAGGACCTGGCCGCCGCGATCACCTTATTCAACGGCGACCCGTTCTTCACTAATAACCTGCCCCCGGTCGGCTATTTCGAGAGCGGCGGCGGGCAATATTTCGTGAGCACCGAGAGCGAGCGGCGGGCCTCCTTCGCCGACGCCGACGCCAACCACGCCATGCTTTACAGCCGGTACCACAAGAGCAAGTTCTTCTGCTCGGCCTGCCACGACGTCTCCAACCCGATCCTGGCCAACCTCGGCGCCGACCCGGCGCTGCCCTTGCCCAGCGAGACGGCCGCCGCCGCCACCTACTTCCATGTTGAGCGCACCTTCTCGGAGTTCATGCTGTCCGCTTACGGCGCGCCGGGAGGGGCCCCGGGCATTGGCCCGTTTGCCCCCGGACTTTTCGACACCTCGCGGCCGGGCGACGTCATCGCCAGCTGCCAGGACTGCCACATGCCGGACGTGCCCGGCAAGGGGGCGGACAAGAACAGCGCCATCCTCCGCCCGAGCGAGAGCATCGAGCACCCGCAGAGCGGCGTGCCCAGCCACGACCTCACCGGCGGCAACCTATGGGTGCCGGCAATCCTGGCGAGCACCGTGCCCGGCTCGCCCAACTACGATCCGGTCAACGACGCCCTGCTCAACCAGGGGCCGGCCGAGCTGACGCTCGACCTGGACGCCGGGCTGGGCCTCGATCCGGCCACCCTGCTGGCCGCCCGCGACCGGGCCGCCGTCTCCCTGGGCCGGGCCGCCTCGGTCGAGGCGCTCAACTACAGCCCGGCCACCGGCGCCCTCTCCTTCCGCGTGCAGAACCAGACCGGCCACAAGCTCCTCTCCGGCTACCCGGAGGGGCGCCGCCTGTTCGTCAACATCCGGGCCTATGCCGGCGAAAGTTTGCTCTGGGAGGTGAACCCGTACGACGACGGTGCTGGCACCCTCAGAGGGCTGCCGCCCGACTACTCGCCAAACAGCCCGCCGCTGGCAGCCCACGAGTTCTATGTCGACCCACTCGTCTACGAAATGCACCCGGGCGACAGCCTGGCCGGCGAGGAGAAGACCTTCCACTTCGTCCTGGCCACCAGTCGCTTCAAAGACAACCGCATCCCACCCCAGGGCTTCCGCATCGCCGAGGCGCCCGATCGGCTGGTCGAACCGGCCTGGGGCGGCGCCCCCGACCCGGACTACTTCACGGCGGAGGAGTACGCCGGCGGCTATGACGCCGTCGTTCTGACCGATTACGGCGTCACCTTGCCCGGCGCCGACCGCCTGGAGATCGCGCTCTACTACCAGACGACGAGCCGCGAGTACGTGGAGTTCCTGCGCGACGAGATCAACGGCACCGGCAACCTGACGCTCCCCAGCCCGACCCCGTCCGGCGAGCCGGAGGCCTACATCGTGCAGAGCGATCCGTTCTTCGCCCAACTCAGACCCTGGGGCGACACCATCTGGCAGCTATGGGAGCACAACCAGGGGCTGCCCGGTGCGGCGCCGGTGGAGATGACGGCCGCCAGCTGGCGCCTGGTCGACGACACCGACTACGGGCTGACGTATGACGGCTGGCATGGGGGCCAGGACGCCGGCGCCCTGGGTGGCGGCTACCGGGCAGCCAGCGCTGCCGGCCAGTGGCTTGCCCATCGCACTCCGGCGCTGACCTCGATCGCGCTGCACGTTTGTGTCGGCCCGGACCAGGGCATTGCCTACCCCCTGATCGACGGGGTGTTCCGCGGGATCCTCGACCTGTACGCCGCCACGCCCGCCTGTAACGTGCCGGTGACCTACGCCGGGTTGCCGGCAGCCCCGCACGTCGTCGTCTTCGCCGCCTCCGGGACGAAGAACCCGGCCTCCAGCGGCACGGAAGTGCGCCTGGACGGCCTGGCGGTCGGCGGCGACCTGGTGGACGACGACGATGCAGGCGTGATCTATCGCTCCTGGAGCGGGCTGGTGACCGGGGGCGCCTATGCCGGCAGCGCCCGCCTGACGACGCGGGCGAACGCCACCGCCAGCTTCGCCTTCGACGGGCCCTCGTTCTCCTGGCTGACCGCCTACTGCCCCCTCTGCGGCATCGCCGAGATCTCAGTCGATGGGCAGGTCGTGGCCACGGTCGACACCTATCGCCCTACCTGGGCCCTGCAACAGGCGGCGCTGGTGGACGACCTCGGTCCGGGACCCCACGTGGCAACCATCCGCAACACCGGCACGGCCAATCCTGCCTCCACCGGCACCCTCATCGTCATCGACGCCATTGGCATGCCCTGAGCGACGGCCCGGATCACACGCTGCAGCCCGCAAATGACGGATCTCACGATCTAGCAATGATCTTTGCCACTATCTCGTCCACACCCTTGGCGCTACACTGAAGCTGGGAGTCAGGCGCCGGCCTCTTTCACTCAAGTGACGCTCCCGTTTGGCTCTGTTGGCTGGCAGCATCCGGCACATTGCCGCCGGGATGGTCCGGGCTTCGCCGGCGTCCCGTCCCGGGGTCTTCTGCCGGACGTGGAAGGAGCAACCCACCATGGACGAGAAAACGATCGTCATCGACGTGCGCCTCACCCGGCGCCTCTTCGCCCTGTGCCTGGCCCTGATCGTGGCCCTGGCGTTCGCGGCCGTCGGCGCCATGAACCGGCCGGTCGTCCGCGCGGATGCCATGGCCGGCGGGCAACGCCAGTACTACATCACCGATCTCTCCCACTATCCCGATGAGGCGCCGACCGCCTGCGCCGCGGGCTACCACTTCGCTTCGCTGTGGGAGATCCTCGACCCCTCCGGCCTGCAGTACGACACGGCGCTCGGCCAGACGACGCTGGACAGCGGCGGCGGCCCGCCGACCATCCAGGGGCTGGGCTGGGTGCGCACCGGCTACAACTTCAGCGACGTGTCGACGACGCCCGGCCACGCCAACTGCGACAACTGGACGAGCCAGTCGAACGTCGACAACGGCTCCGTGGCCGTCCTGCCGCAGGACTGGACCGCCGGCGCCCAGGATCTGCACGTGTGGGATGTCGCCGTCCGCACCTGTAACTTCAAGCTCGGCGTCTGGTGCGTGGAGGACTGAGTCATGGCAACGCGAATTCGCGTACGGCTGCGCGTGCCGGGAGCCGACTGGCCCCGCTTCCTGGCGCTGGCGTGCCTGGTCGCGCTCCTCTCCACCCTGGTGGCCTGGACTGCCCACCGGGCCAGCGCCTCAGCACGCACGGTCAATACCACGCTCGCGCGGCGCCACTACTTCATCACCGATCTCTCCTATTACCCGGACGAGGCATTGACGGCCTGCGCGGCAGGCTACCATGTCGCCTCGCTTTGGGAGATCGCGGACCCGTCCAGCCTGACCTACAACACGGCGCTCGGCCAGACGACGCTGGACAGCGGCGGCGGCCCGCCG
>JBFGLK010000229.1:0-5776 GCA_041576195.1 Promineifilaceae bacterium (SeqCode) | reverse complement strand
CGACGTCGACCTGCTCCTCTTAAGCGATCCCGACAGCCCGCGCTACGGCGTCGACCGCGACGAGGAGGGGCAGAACACGCTCTTCGGGACGGTGGCGCGCAATCTCCCAGAGGAGGAGCGGGCGATGGCCGCCGGGCTGGCGCCGGCCCAGGTCCGGGGCGGCCTGCGCGCGGCGCGCGAGGTCTTGCTCGGGCTGGACCTGTTCTGCCTCCTGCTTGGCCACCCCGCCTACTACCTGGAGCCACTGACCTACGTGGCCGCCTGGCTCTTCGAGCGCCACGGCTGCAGCTACATCTCCGGGCGCCGCTTCATGCAGGCGATCGACGAGGCGTTCCGGCCCGGCGGCGCGCTGCACGCAACCCTGGACGGCTCGACGCCGTTTCGCCAGCCTGACCAGTGGCGCACGGTGCGCGGGCGGGCCTGGGCCATCCATGACGGCGTTCTGGCGGCGATCGGCCGGAGCTGGAACGACGTGCGCATGGTGCGGCGGGCCGGCTATGATGCCGGCATCCGCACCGCGCCCGACGCGGGCTATTAACAGCCCCCTCATGCGGATTTCAGGCTCCGCTCAGGCAACCGAGCGATAATCCCAATTGAAGTCGCCAAACAAGCATCTCAGCCCCCGGTTCACCCTCCTGGCCGGGGGCTGAGTGCTTTTTGGGACGGTATGTTGGTTGGATTGTCTGAGGGTTGTTTGTCGGAAAGGGCGCTGGTTGCCTCGCAGCGAGCCAACCAGCCAACTAGCCCACATACACCCGCGGCACCCGCGTATTGATGTTCGTCAGCACCTCATAGGGGATCGTGCCGGCCCAATCGGCCAGCTCGCCGGCGGTGATCGCCTGGTCGCCACCTTCGCCGAGCAGGATCACTTCGTCGCCGTTGTAGGCCGTCTCCCACCCGATACTCACCATGAACTGGTCCATGCACACCCGCCCGACGACCGGGTAACGGCGGCCGCGAATAATCACCTGGCTGCGATTGGACAGGCTGCGGAAGTAGCCGTCGCCATAGCCTACCGGGATGGTGACCACGCGCGTCATCGCGGTCGGCGTCCAGGTGGAGCCGTAGCTCACCGGATGGCCCGGCTGGACGACCTTGAAGTAGACCACGCGCGACTTCCACGTGAGGGCCGGGCGGACAGCCAGGGTGCGCGGCAGGTCGGGCGCGGGGTAGACGCCGTAAAGCAGGATGCCAACACGCACCATCTCGAAATGGCTCTCTGGCAGCTGCAAGATCGCCCCGGAGTTGGCCATGTGCCGCATCGGCACGGTCAGCCCTCGCTCCGCATAGAAGCGCAGGACCTCATTGAAGCGCGCCAGCTGCTCCCGGGCCGAGGTCAGGTCCAGGGCGTCGGCATTGGCGAAGTGGGAGTAGATCCCCTCCACCTCGCAGTGGACGCAGGCGATCGCTGCCTCAAGCAGCGGTCGGGCGCTGTAGTAGTGCACGCCGATGCGCTCCATGCCGGTGTCGATCTTCAGGTGGACGCGCGCCCGGGCGCCGAGCGCCGCCGCCGTCTGCTCGATCTGGGTCAGCTTCTCCACCGACGACGCCGTCAGGGTCAGGTCATGGGCCAGGAAGAGCGGAATCTGGTCGCCCAGGATGCCGCCGAGCACCAGGATGGGCGCGCGCACGCCCGCCTCTCGCAGCAGGATGCCCTCCTCGAGAAAGGCCACGCCGAGATAGGCGGCGCCCAGGCTCTCCATGTGCCGGGCCACCTCGATGAGGCCGTGACCGTAGGCGTTGGCCTTGAGGACGACCAGGATGCGGGCCGGGGCCACGCGAACCTGGATGGCGCGGAAGTTTTCGCTCAGCCGGGTCAGGTTGACCTCGGCCACGGTCGGCCGTTGCACACCGCTGCCGGCAATGATCGGGTTAAGAATCGTTACCATGGCCCCCTATTCTACTGCGCCCGCCCGATCCCGCACCGGACGCCACGCCGATGGGCACCCGCCGGTCGCCCCATCCAGCCACCCGACCAGCCAGCCAGCCCCTCGACGCCGGGCAACCACCCGGTTGTCTGGGTCGCCCCTGCCTTGCTCCCGGCGCGGCAATTGTCGTACAATGTCCACACAATCAAATAACGGCAACGGCCTGCCGGGAGAGGGCCTTCGGGCGAGCGCTCGGAGGACGCCGAAGGGGCAAGGGGTCGAACCGCCCGGCGACGACCCGGAAACTCTCAGGCAAAAGGACCGGTGGGTCGGGCTGCTCTGGAGAGGGCCTCGAGGTACAGGCCTCGGGGACACCGAAGGGGCAAAGGCGCCATGTGTCCCATGGCGATCCCGAATCTCTCAGGTTCATGACAGAGGACGCCAGCGACGAGGCTCACGTTGCTCGCGTCCTTTTCTGTTGCGCCAACCCGGCGCGCCTACCCAGCCAAGGAGATCCAGCATGACCAACATCCCTTCCGACCTGCTTTACACGAACGACGATGAATGGCTCCGCGTGGAGGATGACAGCGCCTTGGTCGGTATCACCGACTACGCCCAGGACGCCCTCTCGGACATCGTCTATCTGGAGTTGCCCGAGGTCGGCAGCACCTTCGCCGCCGGCGAGAATTTCGGCGTCGTGGAGTCGGTCAAGGCCGCCTCCGACCTGTACATGCCGGTGGCCGGCGAGATCATCGCCGTCAACGAGGCGCTGATTGACACGCCCGAGCTCGTGAACGCGGACCCCTATGGGCAGGCCTGGATGATCAAGATTCGGGTCGAGAATCGGGCCGATCTGGAGGGGTTGTTGTCGCCCGACGCCTATCAGGCCCACGTGGACGCGCGCGCCTGATCGGCGCGACCCCATTCTCACGCTTCTCCCGCGCAAAGGAACCTGACCATGACCTCCCACTCTCCCACTCTGAACGGCCAGCGGTCGCTTCTTCGGCCCACGGACCGTTTTGCCCCCCGGCATCTGGGCCCCCGCCCCGACGATATCCCGATCATGCTCGAGCGTTTGCGCGTCGATTCGCTGGACGCGCTGATAGCCGAGGCGGTGCCGGCAGCCATCCGCACCGACACGCCCTTGCGCCTGCCGGCAGCCGCCAGCGAGTCGGAGGCCCTCGCCGAACTGCGCGAGCTCGCCGGGCGCAACCAGGTGTTCCGCTCGTTCATCGGCCAGGGCTACTACAACACAATCACCCCCGGCGTCATCCAGCGCAACATCCTGGAGAACCCGGGCTGGTATACGCAATACACGCCCTATCAGCCGGAGATCTCCCAGGGACGCCTCCAGGCGCTCCTCAACTTCCAGACGATGATCACCGATCTCACCGGCATGGAGATCGCCAACGCCTCCATGCTCGACGAGGCGACCGCCGCCGCCGAGGCGATGGTGCTCTGCCAGCGCGCCCAGCCCCGCGGCTCGACCGCCAACGCCTTCTTCGTCTCCGACCGCTGCCACCCGCAGACGATCGCCGTGGTGCAGACTCGCGCCGAGCCCCTGGGGATCGACGTGATCGTCGGCGACCACGCCGCCTATGATTTCGCCACGCCGACCTTCGGTGCCCTGGTGCAATACCCGACGAGCGATGGCGACATCCTGGATTACGGTCCATTCTGTGAGGCGGCCCACGCCGCCGGCGCGCTGGTCGTCGTCGCCGCCGACCTGCTCGCGCTGACGCTCCTGCGCGCGCCCGGCGCCTTCGGCGCGGACGTGGCCGTCGGCAACAGCCAGCGCTTCGGCGTGCCCATGGGCTATGGCGGCCCCCATGCCGGCTACATGGCCACCCGGGAGGCCTATCAGCGCCAGATGCCCGGTCGCCTGGTCGGCGTCTCGATCGACGCCACCGGCCGCCCGGCCCTGCGCCTGGCCCTGCAGACCCGGGAGCAACATATCCGGCGGGACAGGGCGACGAGCAACATCTGCACCGCCCAGGTGCTCCTGGCGATCATGGCCTCCATGTACGCCGTCTATCACGGCCCTGAAGGACTGCGCCGGATCGCCCGTCGCGTGCACCTACTCACGGAAGTCCTGGCCCTCGGGTTGCGCCGCCTGGGTTATCGACTCAACGCGGCGCCCGTCTTTGACACGCTGGCGGTGGGCGGCGGCGCCTTGAGCCAGATGGATATCGCCGCCGCCGCGCGGGCTGAGCGTATCAACCTGGCGCTGCTGCCCGACGGCCGCGTCGGCGTCTCGCTCGACGAGGCAACGACCGTCCAGGACGTCCTCGACCTGCTGGCCGTCTTTGGCGCCGCCCCCGGCCAGTTCGACCCGGAGCAGATGGCCGACGAGATCAATCTGGCCTATGACGCCCCGCACGCCCGGACCAGCGACTACCTGACCCACCCGGTCTTCAACAGCCACCACTCGGAGACCGAGATGGTCCGCTACATCAAGCAACTCGAGGCGCGCGATCTGTCCCTGGTGCACTCGATGATCCCGTTGGGCTCCTGCACGATGAAGCTCAACGCCACCACGGAGATGTACCCGGTGACGTGGCCCGGCTTCGGCCAGCTGCACCCGTTCGCGCCGGTGGACCAGGCTGAGGGGTACCAGATCCTGTTCCGCCGGCTGGAGTCCTGGCTGGCCGAGATCACGGGTTTCACGGCTGTCTCCTTCATGCCCAACGCCGGCTCGCAGGGTGAGTATGCCGGCCTGCTTACCATCCGCGCCTATCACCACAGCCGGGGAGACGATCATCGCGTCGTCTGCCTCATCCCCAGCTCGGCCCACGGCACCAACCCGGCGAGCGCGGTGATGGCCGGCATGGAGGTCATCGTCGTCGCCTGCGACGATCACGGCAACATCGACATTGACGACCTGCGCGCCAAGGCGGAAAAGCACCGCGATCGGCTGGCCGCCCTGATGGTGACTTATCCGTCCACGCACGGCGTTTTCGAGGAGGGCATCAAGCGCATCTGCCAGCTCATCCACGACAACGGCGGGCAGGTGTATATGGACGGGGCGAACATGAACGCGCTCGTCGGGCTCTGCCGGCCGGCCGAGTTCGGCGCCGACGTCTGCCACCTGAACCTGCACAAGACGTTCACCATCCCGCATGGCGGCGGCGGGCCCGGCATGGGCCCGATCTGCGTCGCCGAGCACCTGGCGCCCTATCTGCCGGGCCACCCGCTCGTCAGCGGCGTCGGCGGCAGCGAGGGCATCGGCGCGGTGTCGGCGGCGCCGTGGGGCAGCCCCAGCATCCTGACCATCTCCTACGCCTACATTCGCATGATGGGTCCGGAAGGGCTGACCGAGGCCACCCGCATCGCCATCCTGAACGCTAACTACATCGCCGCCCGGCTCGACCCCTACTTTCCGGTCCTCTACAAGGGGGCGAGCGGCCGCGTGGCGCACGAGTGCATCGTGGACCTGCGCCACCTGCGCGACGTCGCCACGGTCGACGACGTGGCCAAGCGGTTGATGGACTTCGGCTTCCACGCGCCGACGATGTCGTTCCCGGTTGCCGGCACGCTCATGATCGAACCGACCGAGAGCGAGCCGCTGGCCGAGCTGGACCGCTTCTGTGACGCCCTCATCGCCATCCGCGACGAGATCCGGGCGATCGAAAACGGCGAGGCTGACCCGCACGACAACGCGCTGAAGCACGCCCCGCACACCGCCGAGGTCATCGCCGGCGACGGGTGGGAGCGCGCCTACAGCCGCGCCGCCGCCGCCTATCCCCTGCCCTGGGTGCGCGAGCACAAATTCTGGCCCGCCGTCAGCCGCATCGACAACGTCTACGGCGACCGCAACCTGTTCTGCGTCTGCCTGCCGGTGGAAGAGTACGCCTGACGCCAACCCACACCACCAACACCCTAAGGGTGCGCGCGCACCCTTAGGGTGT
>JBFGLK010000228.1:0-5784 GCA_041576195.1 Promineifilaceae bacterium (SeqCode) | reverse complement strand
TCGTTGGCCGCCGCCTTTCACGCCGCCCATCGCCGGCGCTACGGCTACGACCAGCCCGCGGCGGCCGTGGAGATGGTCACCGCCCGCGTGACGGCGACGGCGCCCGCCGTCGCGCTCGGGGCGCTCGACGTGCCGGCAGCCACGGAGGCCGGCGCGGCGGACCTCGGCCAGGTGAATGCCTGGTTCGACCCGGCCGGCCCGATGCCGGCACGGCTGTTGGCGCGGGAGCGGTTGCACCCGGGCGAGGAGATCGGCGGACCGGCGGTCCTGGTGCAGTACGACACCACGACGGTAGTGCCACCGGGCTGGACCGGGCACGTCACAGCGCGCGGCCACTTGATGCTGACGGCGCCGGGAGCGTCGGAAACCTCGCAGGTTTGGTAGACCTGCGAGGATTTCGGGCAAGCCCCCTAAAAGGAGAGCGCCCGGCAGGGCCGGGCGCACGCGCAGTGACGGAAAGGGGACGCGAATCAGTCTTCCTGTTCCAGCTCGCGGCGGCGGTGCTCGACGATCTGTTGCTGCAGGTGACTGGGCACGCGACCGTAGCGCAGGAAGCGCATGCCAAAGACGCCGCGCCCCTGCGTCATCGAGCGCATGTCGGCGGCGTACGTCTGCACCTCGGCCAGGGGCACCTCGGCGCGCACGACGCTCTTCGTGCCCACCTGGTCCATGCCGAGAACGCGGGCGCGGCGGGAGTTGAGGTCGCCCATGATGTCGCCCATATTGTCTGCCGGCACGGTGACCTCGATCTCGTAGATCGGCTCCAGCAGCACGGGATCGGCCGCCATCGCCGCCTTCTTGAAGCCTTCGCGGCCGGCGATCTGGAAGGCGATTTCCTTCGAGTCGACCGTGTGCTCCTTGCCGTCGTAGACGATGGCCTTCACTCCGACGACGGGGAAGCCGCCAAGCGGGCCGTTGTCGAGCGCCTGCCGGCAGCCCTTCTCCGTCGCCGCCACGAATGGGGCCGAGATGGCGCCGCCGAAGATCTCAGAGGCGAACTCGAAGTCGGCATCGTCGTCGAGTGACTCCAGGCGGAGGAAGACGCGGGCGTACTGGCCGGCGCCGCCCGTTTGCTTCTTGTGCGTGTATTCGGCCGAGGCCGACCGCGTGATCGTCTCCCGGTAGGGGATCTTAGGCGTGGTGGTCGTCAAGTTGACGCCGAACTTCGACTGCATCTTCTTGACCGCGATGTCCAGATGGGCCACGCCCATGCCGGAGAGGATCGTCTCGCGGGTGGCAGTTTCGGCGTGCCAGTGCAGCGTCGGGTCCTCCGCCACCAGCCGGTTGAGCGAGGCCGACAGCTTGGCCACATCCGACTGGGCCACCGGGTGAATGGCCACCGAGGCGATGGGTTCCGGCTGCTCCGTCGGGGGTAGCAGGATCTGCTGGCCGCGCATGGCAAGACTGTCATTGGTGCCGACGTCGCCGAGCTTGACTACCATGCCGAGGTCACCGGCGTGCAGCCGGGTTACGGGTAGCTGTTCCTTCCCGCGGATGACATTCAGCGTGCCGACGCGCACTTCCGTGTCGGCATTGACGTGCCAGACGCGGGAGTCTGACTCGAGGACGCCGCCGAGCACGCGAAGGTAGCTCATCTTGCCGTAGGCGTCTTCACGCGTCTTGAAGACGAAGGCGACCAGCGGCGTGCTGTCGGCAATGGGCAGCGTCTTCTCTTCCCCGTCGACAGTGGCCGTGAAGCCGGTCGTGGCGTCCGGGGAGGGGAAGAGCTGCACGAGGGCATCGACCAGGGGCTTGACGGCGATGCCCGGCTGCGGGGCCGCATAGCATACCGGCACGACGAGGCCCTGGGCCATGGCGGCGCGCAGGCCGCGCACCACCTCATCCTGCGTGAGTTCCTCACCTTCCAGGTACTTCTCGATCAGGGCGTCGTCTCCTTCGGCAGCGGCCTCGATAAGGGCCATGCGCCCTTCCTCGGCCGCGTCTGCCAGGTTCGCCGGGATGTCCGCGGCCTTACCCTGGATGTATGCCCGCATCGTCAGCAGGTCGACCACGCCCTGGAAGTCGGTCCCTTCGCCGATGGGGAGCTGGAGGTTGACGAAGTTGCCCTCCAGCGCCGCGCGCACGCTGGCCATGGCGCGCTCGACGCGCACGTTTTCCCGGTCCATCTTGTTGATGACCAGGATGCGTGGCAACTGGCGCTCTTCGACGTAGCGGGCGACGAGCTCGGTGCCTACCTCAACGCCGGCCACCGCCTCGACGAAGATGACGGCGCCGTCGCTGACGCGCAGCGCCACGTTGACCTCGCCGACGAAGTCCGCATAGCCGGGAGTGTCGAGGATGTTGAGCTTGTGGGCACCCCATTCAATGGGCGCGATGGCCGTGTTGACCGAGCTGTTTCGGGCGATCTCCTCTTCCTCGAAGTCCATGGCCGCCGATCCGGTTTGCACGCTACCCATGCGCGTCGTCGCGCCCGTGTCAAATAGCAGGCGCTCGACAAATGTCGTCTTGCCGGCACCGTTGTGAGAAACGAGGGCGATGTTCCGTATCTGTGCGGTCTGGTACTCTTTCATCGTAGGCGAATCCTTGCTCAGTCTGCCTGACGCGAATGGCTGGCATTCGGTCGAGTCGTTCACTATCGCACCGTGTGCCTGGGGCACGACGGGCACTGCCATGCGGCCGCGCCGCCGGTGGGCGGCATGGCTTGCGCACATATCGATGGGGGCAACGTTGCCTGGGGAGTGAGTCCAAAGGCAGAACCACAGACGGACCCAAGCAGCACAATGGCGTCGCCAGAGGCTGCCCAGCCGGCGACGCCAGCCACCCATGTTGTGCTTGTCGCTCTGTAAAAATGGCGCTCGTCTCGTCGGTCTGAGTGCCCAAGACCCTGGCGGATTTTAGTGCAAAGGCGGGCGCCTGTCAAAGCTCCGGCGCCCTCGTTCCAGAGAGGGCGGCGGCGCGAGGCGCCCGGTCCGTAGCCTACCGATCACTCCACCGACAGGATGTGTAGCTTGGCGTGCGGCACGGTCTCGTAGGCGCCGAAGTGGAGCTTGACGGTGTAGCCGCCGACGAGCAGCGGGTACTCGGCGCGCCGCGCCTTCGTCTCGCGAATGGCGAACTGGACAAGATCGAGGAAGCGCTCCGGTTCGTGGTTCTGGAATAGCTCGATGCTTTCGATGTGCTCGAACGGCACGGCCATCCAGTGGACGGTGCCCTCGGGATGAATATTCTCGATCATGGCGAAGCGGCGCTCGTCGTCGCGGGCCAGGACGTTCCCGGGCTCCGAGCCGTCGAGGATGCCGCAGAACGGGCAGTCGTAGGCGAGATGGTCGGACATCGTCACACCTCCTCCCCCGCGCGTTGGCGCGCGAGATGTTTCACGTGGGCGAGAATCGCGCCCAGCCCATTGAGTCGTTGACCGGACAGGACTGCCTGCAGCCCCATGGCATAGTAGAAGTCCGGGGGGATGGCCAGCACCTGGGCCGGCGTGGCGCCATCGAGGCCTTCCTGCATGATCCGGGCATAGCCGCGCACGGTGGGCGACTCTGGCGGTACGTCGAAGTGGAAGCGCAGGCCATCGCCCGCCTCCTCGGCATAGACCCAGACAGGGGTCATGCACTCGTGCACCTGGTGATCGTCGTCCTTGAGATGCGCCAGGCGTGCAGGTATGTCGGGCAGCCGCTCGGCAAACTGCAAGAGGTATTCGAGCTTCTCGCGCCCCTCGATGAAGCGAAAATCCTCGACGATCTCCGCCAGGCGCGCGGTCAACGGATCGGACGCGGTATTCATCATCCTGTCCCAGTTGGGGAATCGGCCCGCGCGGCGCCTGGGCCGCTCGGTCCACTGTCCACGACAGGCGCCGCACTCTTGCCGGCTCGGCCACGAGGCGAGGCGGCCCGTCGCGCATCGTTCGGATCGCCATTCTACCACCTGCACGCCCGATTGGCAGCCGGGGATTTGTGGCGCCGTTGCCACCGAGGGCTGTTGCCGCCCGGGATTCTGCTATACTTGGCCAGCCATTGTTGCCGTCAATCTGCCGGGAACCAAGCGATGACTCCATTTCACTCGCCGCCACCGGGCGTGACCCTGGTCAACGCCTTTGCCGACCCGTACGAGAACGCCGTGGCCACCGCGCGGACATGCTACTCGTCCAGCGGCATCGTCTATCCGGAGGAGGTCGGGCGCAAGCCAGACCTTCGCGACCGCATCGCCGCGACGGTCTATGAGGCAGGCCATCACACGACCCTCCAGCACGCCCACGTCCAATTCGCCCTGGTCAACGTGAGCCGGCATTTCATCTGGTCGTTTCTCCATTCGCACCCGTTCTACAACAGCGAGCAGGTGAGCCAGCGCTATGTGCGCGTCGACCCGGAGGCTATGGCGATCCCGCCGTTGCGCGGCGAGGCGCTGGCCGTCTATCGCGCCACCATCGAGGCGCAGACGGCGGCCTATCACCGGCTGATCGACCTGCTTACTGAGACGGTGGAGCCCCTCTACTTCGAGCTCTTCCCCAGCCGCCGGCCCCATCCGCGCCGCGACGGCCAGGCGCACGTACTGGCGCGCCGCTGGATTCCCAAGAAGAGCATGGAGATCGCGCGCTACGTGCTGCCCGTGGCCACCTTCGCCTACCTCTACCACACGGTCAGCGTGCTGACGTTGCTCCGCTACTACCGGCTGTGCCGGCAGCCTGACACGCCCTTGGAGACACAGCTCGTCGTGACTGCAATGGTCGACAAGCTGCTAGCATTTGATCCGCAGCTCGAGAAGATCGTCGAGTCGCCGCTGCCGCTGGAAGCCACCACGGAGTATCGCTTCTGGCAGGCGGCCATGGAAGCCGGGCCGGCCCCGACGCGTGCCTATCGCGACGAGTTTGACGGCGAGCTGGGCGATCGCGTGAGCCGGCTCGTCTCGACCAAGCCAGACAACGAAGCGCTGCTGGCCCAGGCGGTGCGCGAGGTGCTTGGCTTGCCCCGCGCAGCCATGAGTGACGCGGAGGCGATTGGCGTCGTCCTCGATCCGGCGCAGAACCGCTATTACGGGGAAGCCCTGAACGTGACAACGCTGAGCAAGCTCAGCCGCACGCTCCATCACCCGAACTACACGTTTCGCAAGAAGCTCTCCCACACGGCCGATAGCCAGGACCAGCGCCATCGCATGACGCCGGGCAGCCGGCCGATGATCAGCGCGTATCTGAGCGAGGAGCCGGACTACATCACGCCGCCGCTGGTGCGGCTCAATCCCGCGGCCGAGGTCGTCTATCGAGAGGCGATGGACCGGTCATGGGAGGGCATCGCCTCCCTGCGCCGTCTCGGCGTTGGCGACGAATTCGCTGCCTATCTGCTGCCCAACGCCGTGGCCATCCGCTTCACCGAAAGCGGGGACCTGATGGCGCTCCACCACAAGTTGCGCATGCGGCTCTGTTACAACGCGCAGGAGGAGATCTTCGCCGCCAGCCAGGACGAGGCGCTGCAGATCGCGGCCGTCAATCCGCAGATAGGCCGCTACCTGGGCGCCCCGTGCACGTTGCGCCACGCGGCGGGCGTCGCGCCCTATTGCCCGGAGGGAGATCGCTATTGCGGGGTGCCGGTCTGGAGGCTGGCGATCGCCGACTACGAGAGGACGCTGTAAACAGCGGCGCCCGCGCAGCGGTCGGCTGGCGGGCGGGTGGATGGGAGCCCAGCCGACGGTTACTCGACAAAGATCTCGATATGCTCGCCGCTGTCGGTGTCGACGACGTCGAGCACCTTGCCCTGGCGCCCCGACTCCAGGGCCGCGCGGAGCTGCTCAAAGCGCGCCTCTTCCAGATCGGGCACAAAGCGGGCGCCC
>JBFGLK010000227.1:0-5784 GCA_041576195.1 Promineifilaceae bacterium (SeqCode) | reverse complement strand
CGCAGCGCCTCCTCGGCGCCAACGGCCGGCAGGAACCCCCAATCCGTCTCCAGCCGGCTCGTGTCGGCAACCCAGCGGTAGCGGAGATAGTCCCACGGCAACGGCGCCAGGCGCTCGCTGTCGCCCAGGAAGGTCGTGCTCCAATAAGCCAGGGGATGCGGCACGACCACCGGGATCTTCTGCGCCAGGGCCAGCGCCCGCGTCAGCGGCAGGGATGGCGTCGCCGCCACGTTCACCGGGCCGGCGATCTCGCCGATCGCCGCCTGGGCCAGCGCCTCCACGACGTCGTCCTCATGGATGAACTGGAGCAGCGGGTCGAAGCCCAACAGGACGGGCGCCCGCGGCTCGGCCAGGAAACGGGTCATCGGCGTGTCGGCCGTCGGCCCGACGATGTTGGCGAAGCGCAGGATCGCCAGCTTGACCTCGGGGGCGGTGTGGTGGAACCCGTCGTAGAACTGCTCCATCTCCACGAGATAGCGGCACTCCCCGTGGTCCCGGCTGGCGCGCAGGGGGGCCGTCTCGACGAGGAGGGCCGGATTGTCGGGCAGGGCGCCATAGACCATTGTGCTGCTGCGGGCCACGATCCGGCGCACGCCCGCTTTGGCGCAGGCGCCGAACAGATGAATCGTGCCCATGACGTTGTGTTCGAACGCGGCCTCGCTGTGCCGGTCGACCGAGCGATAGGCGAGATGGCACACGATCTCGACGCCGCGATCCCGGAGCAGTGCCGGCAGTCCCCGCTGGCGTGGGTCGGACTGCACGTAGTCGAGGCCGGTTGGAGCGCGCTCCGCCGGCAGCACGTCCAGGCCAATCAGGCGGACGCCAGGCTCCTGGCCCAGGCGGGCGGCGACGCGCCGGCCCCAGGCCGACGTCACCCCGGTGATCAGTATTGTGCGTGGCTCGGACATCGTCTTATCCTGTGCGCGGCGCCGGCACGTCGTCCCGGCCGGGCACGGCGCCATCGTGCCACGCCCGCAAGAGCTCGGCCACACCCCAGGCCTGTGCCGGGCAACCCCGGGGCGTGAACGGTGGGTCGCCGTCGAAGATCTCGCTCACGCTGCCGACGCCGTGGTCGGCCAGGTGGCGCATCAGGGGCTCGAGAAAGGCGCGGGCCGCCGCCGGGTCGCCATAGGCGCGCAGGTGGGCGCGCGTGAACGGCCCGATCAGCCAGCTCCACACCGTGCCCTGGTGGTAGGCGCCGTCGCGGGCGAACTGGTCGCCGCCGTAATGCCCGGCGTATGCTTCGTCCTCGGGCGACAGGCTGCGCAGGCCGTGCGAGGTCAGAAGGTGGGCAGCGCAGATGTCGACCACCTGGCGGGCCTGCGCGTCCGACAGCGGGCTGTGCGGCAACGCGGCCGCCAGCAACTGGTTCGGCCGGATGCTGCCATCCGCGCCGCCAGGCCCATCGATCACGTCGAAGCAGGCGCCGCGCTCGTCGTTCCAGAAGCGGGCGAAGCTGGCCTCCACCTGGTCGGCCAGGGCGTCGTAGGGCGCGGGGTCGGCTCCGGTCTGCCGGTGTAGCGCGGCCATCACCCGGAGGGCATTGTACCAGAGGGCGTTTACCTCAACCGCCTTGCCGATGCGGGGCGTCACCACCCAGTTGTCGACCTTGGCGTCCATCCAGGTTAGCTGCACCCCCTCCTCGCCGGCGTAGAGGAGGCCGTCCGCCGGATCAACGTGGATCTGGTAGCGGGTGCCCCGGCGGTGCCAGTCGACGATCGCCTCCAACACCGGGAGCAGTTCGCGGACCAGCTCGGCGTCGCCGGTAGCGGCGTGATAGGCGCGCACGGCCTCGAAATACCAGAGCGTGGCGTCGACCGTGTTGTACTCCGGTGCCTCGCCCGCGTCCGGGAAGCGATTGGGCAACATACCCTGATCGACGAAGCGGGCGAAGGTGCGCAAAATGCGCGCGGCGTCGGTGGGGCGGCCGGTGCTCAACGTCAGCCCCGGGAGGGCGATCATCGTGTCCCGGCCCCAGTCGCTGAACCAGGGATAGCCGGCGATGATCGAGACGCCGTTGTCGTCGCCGGGCACCGTGCGCCGGACGAGGAATTGGTCGGCCGCCAGCACCAGCTGCCGCAGCGCCGGGTCGGCGTCGACCTCCGCCTGGGCCAGCAGGCCGGCCTCGTAGCGACGCCGGCCCTCGAGGGCGACGGCGCCATCCTGCCGGGCGTCCTCCTCGGTGCTGGCGATGACCGTGGCGGACTCGCCGGGCTGCAGGTTGATCTCGACAGTGCCGGCAAAGAGATGATCCTCGGAGACGTCGCTGAAGCCGCGATACTCCTCGACGCTGAGGAAGTAATCCTCATACCAGTACCAGTCGACTTCGGGCCAGATGACGCAGTTGTCCCCATAGAGGTACAGCGGGGCGGCGCCGTCGCGGGCCACCACGCGCATACCGGCCTCGCCGCGCGCCTCGATGCGCGTCTGCCAGTCGCCGGCGATCGTCGTGGCGTGGTAGTCCCGGTCGTTGACGAAGGCCCGAGCGTACATCTTCAATGGCCCCAGCCCGCGCCGCAAGGTGTAGCGCACAAACGTCGTATTCTCCCCCGGCGCCATCCAGATCCGTTTCTCCAACAGCGCGTCGGCCAGGGCGAACGTCCAGACCGGAATGGCGCCCTCAAGGTGGAAGCGCTCCAGGAAGTGATGGCCGTTGGGCTCGACGTTGCCGCTGGTCCAGCGGTTGTTGTAGACGCGGTATTCCTGCCCGCCGTAGGTAATCGTCTCGTCCAGCTTGGCCAGCAGCAGGGTGCGGCCTACGGGCGGCTTGAGCGCGGCGATCAGGAGGCCGTGATAGCGCCGGGTCAGCGTGCCGGCAACGGTGCCCATGGCGAAGCCGCCGATGCCATTTGTGACCAGCCATTCCCGTCGCTCGGCGGCCTTCAGGTCGCCGCACACGTCGCGTCCGAAATCCAGCATGCCTGCCTCCCGGTGGTGATGTTGCGCGCTCTCCGTTCTGGGGCCGCCTCCTGCGCGCATTGTACCCGATTCATTGCGGCAGACCATAGGCGACGCACGCGGCGAGATCGTGGCATAATGGTGCCGGATTGTCGTGGGGTCGTGTGGTCCGGGGTCGCGACCTACAGACATGCGCACAGGGTCCTCTCGCGCCCGGTTTCGCGTCGTGGAACCCGCCACTTGCTCGTCGCGTATTGAGAATGAGAGCGGACCGTACGTGAGCCCGCACCCAAAAGGAGTAGCACATGCAGGAGCCCATCCTGGTTCTAGGCATCTGTGGGACGGCGATCCTGGTCGTCCTCGGCTTCATCTTCCTGCCCGGCGGCCTGCGCCTCATCTACCAGTATGAGCGCGGCGTCGTCTTCACCCTCGGCCGCTACAGCGGCACGCGGGATCCCGGGCTGCGCTTTGTCGTCCCCGTTCTCCAGACGCTGCGGAAGGTCGACATGCGCATCAAGACCGCCGACATCCCGCGCCAGGAAGTCATGACGCGGGACAACATCCCCATCCTGGTCAACGCCGTGGTCTACTTCAAGGTCGTTAGCCCGGAGGACGTGATCATCAAGATCGAGGACCACGTCTTTGCCGTCCGGCAGTACACGCAGGCGGCGCTGCGCGACGTCATCGGCAACAGCGAGATGGACTTCGTCCTCACCGAGCGCGAGCAGATCGCCGACAGCATCAAGAAGATCGTGGACTCGGAGACGAGTGGCTGGGGCGTGGACGTCGAGTCGATCAAGATCCAGGAGATCGAGCTGCCGGCAGAGATGAAGCGGGCCATCGCCAAGCAGGCGGAAGCCGAGCGCGAGCGCCGCGCCATGATCATCGCCTCCCAGGGCGAGCTCTCCGCCTCCGAGAACCTGGCCCAGGCCGCCGGCCGCCTGGCCGCCACGCCCGGCGCCCTGCACCTGCGCACGCTGCAGACGATTCGGGACATCGCCGCCGATCCGTCAGAGAAGATCGTGCTCTTCGTACCCTCCGACCTGGGCCAGACGCTGGGCGGCTTGCTAAACAGGGACAGTTCCTAGCCGATGAAGCCCATCGTCGACACTAAGCAGCGCTATCTCCAGATCGCGTTCAACTACGACGTCGACCTGGTCAAGCGCATCTTGCCCCAGATCGCGGCGAGCGAGCGCATCTGGATCGAGGCCGGCACTCCCTACCTCAAGCGCGAGGGGCTGCGCGGTATCGCCGAGATGCGCCGGCGCTGGGAGGGCTTCATCGTCGCCGATCTGAAGACTACCGACGGGGCGATCGAGGAAGTGCGCATGGTGCACGAGGCCGGGGCCAACGCGGTCACCGTCCTCGGCAGCTCGCCTCCGGAAGCCCTGAACCTGTTTATCGCGGAGTGCCGTCGCCTGCGCCTGGTGTCGATGATCGACCTGCTGGGCGTGGGCGACCCCCTCCATGTCATGCGCCCGCTTCGGCAACCGCCGGACGTCGTCGTCCTGCACAAGGGCCGCGACGAGGAAGGCACCCGCGGCAAGGTGATCCAGTATCGCCACGTCAACCGCATCCGCAGCAAGTATGACGTGCTCATCTCGGCCGCGGGCGGCGTCGACCTGCGCGAGGCGCGCAGCGCCATCTTCAACGGCGCCAACGTCGTGGTGGCCAACCTCGTCCGGCCGGAACACGATTGGCTGGGCATCTCCACCGAAAGCGACGTCGGCGCCATCGCGCGCGAGTTCCTGGCCACCATCGAGTAGGGGCATAGCAGGCTGCGCCCATGGGCGCCACCGTACACCTGTCGGGGCGCGGCCCGCTGCGCCCTGACTAACCAACAATCCAGCTGACCAGCCCCCATCCCCTTACCCCCTCACCTCACCATGTCCCCACCCGCCATTGAAACCACCGACCTCACCCGGCGTTTCGGCGAAAGACTGGCCGTTGACCGGCTCAACCTGCGCGTGGCGCCAGGGGAGTTCTTCGGGTTCCTGGGGCCGAACGGCGCCGGCAAGTCCACGTCGATCAACATGATGGTCGGCCTGCTTCGGCCGACGGCGGGCTCCGCCCGCATCCTCGGGGTCGACGTCTGGGAGCGCCCGTTGGCAGCAAAGCGCCTGTTGGGCGTGCTGCCCGAGGGCCTAAATCTGTACACCCGCCTGACGGCGCGCGAGTTCGTCCGCTTTGCTGGCACCATGCACGGGCTGGACGCCGCCGCCGCCGCGAGCCGGGCGGAGGAGCTTCTCGACCTGATGGATCTGGCCGACGACGCCGACAACCTGATCATTGACTACTCCACCGGCATGAAGAAGAAGACGGCGCTGGCCGCGGCCATCATCCACGCGCCGCGCGTGCTCTTCCTGGACGAGCCGTTCGAGGGCATCGATGCCATCACCGGGCGTGCCATCCGCGACACCCTGAATCGCCTGCGCGCCCGCGGCACCACCATCATGTTCTCCTCGCACATCCTGGAGGTCGTCGAGCGCCTGTGCACCCGGGTGGGGGTAATCGCCGACGGCCGGCTTGTAGCCGAGGGCACCATGGCGGCGTTGCGCGAGCAAGCGCAGGCGGGCCAGGCCGCCTCGCTGGAGGAGATCTTCCTGCGTGCCGTCGGGGCGAATACGGGCGCCGTCGAGGAGGAAGGCCGGCTCTCGTGGCTCGACTGATCGCCGCGCTCGGCCTCAACCCGGCCCATCAGGGCGCCCTGTTTCGGCTGCGGGCGCGCCTGACTTGGCGCCAGTTTTCCCGGGAGCCGGGCCGCATCGTAGGCGTGGTACTGGCGGCGGCCATCTTCTTGCCGCTGGCCGGGTTGGCTGCGGTCGGCTCGTTTCTGGGTTACAACCGCCTGCCGGCACCATGGCCCGGCCAGCTACTCGGCGGCGT
>JBFGLK010000226.1:0-5788 GCA_041576195.1 Promineifilaceae bacterium (SeqCode) | reverse complement strand
GGGGACGGCGCGATTGGGTAGGCGCGGGAGGTCGGGGGCTAGGGACCTGCGGCGGGGGAGACGAGGTGGTCGCCGGCCCAGCCGAGGGGCGCGGTGGGCAACGGGAGGCCGAGGAGGCGGGCGGCCAGGGCGGCGAAGGCCGCCGGGTCGCCGGTGGTGAAGGCGCGGGCGCCCCCGGCAGGCGCCCCGGCGCCCGGCGGTCCGGCCAGGACGCGAGCCACCTGGCGGGCGACGGCCGGTGCCGGGTCGATGACGGCGACATCCGGCCCGACGAGCCGCTGGATGGCCGGCAGGGCAAACGGGTAGTGGGTGCAGCCGAGGATCAGCGTGTCGATGCCGGCAGCGACCATCGGCTCGAGCACTGGGCGCAGCAGAGCCTCCATCGCCGGGCCGTCGACCTGGCCGCTCTCGACCAGCTCCACCAGGCCGACGCACGGGTCCTGGTAGAGCGAGACGTGACTGGCGTAACGCTCCATCAGGCTGGTGTAGCGCTGGCTCTCGAACGTACCGGCCGTGGCCATCACCCCCACCCGCCCGGTACGCGTGCGCGCCGCGCCGGGCTTCACCGCTGGCTCCATGCCCACGAAGGGCACCGCCGGGAAGGCCTGGCGCAGGGGGGTCAGGGCGGCGGCGGAGGCGGTGTTACAGGCCACGACGATGAGGCCGGCGCCCCGGTCGAGCAGGAAGCGGGTGATGCCGGCACTGAAGCGCAGGATCTCGGCCGCCGGCCGGCCGCCATAAGGGACATGCGCCTGATCGGCGACGTAGAGAAGGTCGACGTCGGGCAGCAGCGCCCGCACGTGGCGCAGAACGGAGAGCCCCCCGACCCCCGAGTCGAAGATGCCGACGGGCGGCGCGCCCATGATCGGCCGGTCGCTCAGATCACGGCGACCCGGGCGGCGGCCTCCACCAGGCCGGCGAACAGGCCGCGCATCACCGGCTCGCTGGCCACCAGGTTTTCCGGGTGCCACTGGACGCTGACGGCAAACGGATGGCCGACGACCTCGGCGCCCTCCACCAGGCCGTCACGCGAGGTAGCCACCGCCCGCAGCGGCGAGGCCAGCCGCCGCACGCCCTGGTGATGCAGGCTGTTGACCATCGTCTCGGTCCGCCCGAGGAGCCGGTGCAACGTCGTGTCTGGCTCGATCGCCACCTCGTGGGAGAGGAAGTCGCGCGGGTGGGTGATGTAATAGTCGTGCCGGATCGCCCCGGGCATAAACTGGGCAACGTCTTCCCAGAGGGTGCCGCCGAGGGCGACGTTGAGCACCTGGTGGCCGCGGCAGATGGCCAGCAGCGGCCGGCCGGTCGCCACGGCCTGCCGGGCCACGGCCATCTCCACCCGATCGCGGTCGGGGTCGAAGCCATACATGTTGTCTAGGCGCCTTCCGCCGTATGTCTCCGGCAGCATGTCGCCGCCGCCGGGCAGCAACAGGCCGTCGACGCGGTCGAGGATGGCCTGGAGATCAGGCTCCGGCAGGCCCAGCGGGATGAGCACCGGCAGGCCGCCGGCGCTGGCGACGGCCTCGACGTATGCCGGCATCAGGCCGTAGACGTCCACCGGCTGCACGCCGTCCGTGGTCTTGCGATAGGTGGTGCAGCCGATCAGGGGCTTCACTGACATCGACGGTTCCTCCGGGGTGGATCTGGCGCGGCGGGCCGCCAGGCCAGATGGCGATGATGTTATACCGTCACTCGAGGCGGCGTGCCATCAGGTCGAGTTCGCTGCCGAAGGGACCGAACCGGGACCTCGTTGGCGTCCGGGATCTCGCACAAAAAAAGGTGAAGGCCAGAGGCCTCCACCTGAACAGCGGTCCTGTCGTGGCCGGGCGCGTCAGCTCAGCCGCTTCTCACGCAGCCGGGCCGACTTCCCCGTGCGCTCGCGCAGGAAATAGAGCTGCGCCCGGCGCACGTGCGCGTGCCGGTGGACTTCGATTTTGTCGATCAGGGGCGAGCGCAGCAAGAACGAGCGCTCGACGCCGATGCCGTTCGAGGCGATACGGCGGACGGTGAAGTTGCGGTTATTGCCACTGCCGCGCAGGCGGATGACGATGCCGCGCACCAGCTGGATGCGCTCCCGCTTGCCCTCGACGATGCGCAGGTGTACCGTGACGTTGTCGCCAGGGCGCAGATCCGGGATGTCCTCGTTGTCCGTCTTATCGAATGTACGTAGCAATACGTCAGACATGATGCCAACCTGTGTCGCTGTGATGTCGCAAAAAAATAGCCCCAGCCATCGGGACTCCGGTCTAAAAGTATAACATGGGCACCGGGGGGTGGCAAGCAAATGCGGGCATCGTGGACAGAAACACCCTAAGGGTGCTTTGCACCCTTAGGGTGTTTCTGGGTGTTGCTATCGAAGCCCTACTCGTGTGGCACCCACCGGTTGACGGCCATCTCGGCGGCGGACCAGGCGAAGCCGTTGCTCCAGACGTAGTTACCCGACCAGGCCCAGCCGCCGGACCAGGCCCAGCCGCCGCTCCAGGCGAACCCACCGGACCAGGCAAACCCGCCAGACCAGGCGAACCCACCGCTCCAGGCGAAGCCGCCACTCCAGGCGAACCCGCTCTGGTCGACGATGGTGTAGTTGCCAGCCTCGTCCTGATCGGCCTTGCCCTGATAGTGCTCGATGCCCTCCAGGTCGTGGGCGATGTTGAGGCCCTGGTTGGCGCAGCCGGAAGCCTGGCTGTTGACCGCATCCTGGGCGTTCACGACGCCGGCGCCCTGCTGAAAGATGCTGTAGGCCAGGTTACCCGTCGCGTCGACGGCGGGCCGGGCCGAGGCCATCAGGCGGCACTTTACGTCGTCGGGCGTCAGCGTCGGATCGGCCTGGAGCATCAGGGCGACGATGCCACTCGTCACGGCGGTGGCCTGGGAGGTACCGGACATCGTGAAGTAGCTGGCGCTTTGCCGGTATTGTGGGTACCTCTGGGCGATCTGGGCGCTCAGGGGCATCAGCCCGAGCACGTGGCCGCCTGGCGCCACGACGTCTGGCTTGACGAAGCCCTCGACGGTCGGGCCGGTGGAGGAGAAGGAGGCCAGGACGTCGTCGTTGGCGTCGGCCGGCGTGTAGTTGTCAGACATGGCCCCGACGGTGATGACGTAGGGCACATTGCCCGGCACGCCGATGGTCATCGCATCTGGCCCGCTGTTGCCGGCAGCGGCGACGACGACGATGCCGGCCTGCCAGGCTCGCATGACCGCCTGGTTCAATGGGTCGTCCCAGTAGTAGGAAACGGGCGACGCGCTGAAGGAAAGATTGAGTACGCGGATGCCGTACGCGTCCTTGTTGGCCACGATCCAGTCAATGCCGCGGATGACGTCCAGGTAGTTGCCGGCACCGCTGGCGTCAAAACCCTGCACCATGACCAGGCGGGCGTCGGGGGCCACGCTGTTGCGCTTGCCCTGCGCCGTCGTATTCGAGGAGGCGATCAGACTGGTCACATGAACGCCATGGCCGCTGGCGTCGGTCTCGGTGCCAGGCGTTTCCATCTGGTCGGTGATGGCGTTGTATTGGGCCAGGAGCCGGGTCTGGCCAGACAAGTCGCGTAGCAGTGCCGGGTGTGACCAGGAGCCGGTGTCCAGGATGGCCACAGTGACATCGCCACCGTCGATACCCTGCTCGTGCAGCAGGTCGGCGCCGATGAGCCCCGGAAATGACGTCTCCGGCGTGACGACCAGGCGGAACTCCAGGTCGTCGATAAACACCTGATCGTACTGGTTCATGTGCGTCGGGGCGCTCATGAAGCGGATGACGGTGTTCGGCCCGGCGTAGGGAGTGACATCGAAGCTGACGGGCACGTAGCCAGAGTCGTTGTCTGGTCCGCTGAATCGGGCCAGCTCCGTCCAGGTGGCCCCGCCATCCGGGGAGATCTCGAACTTCACCCAGTCGTCGGCGACATCCAGGGCGGTGCGATTGTACGAGAAGTTAAGCCGCACCTCCAGGGCATTGGACAGATCGACGGCGCGTTGGGCGCCGTGACTGAGCTCGGTGATGCGCAGGCCGCCGGCGCCCGAGATCTGGACGAAACCGTTGTTCGGGCTGCCGTCGTCATTGAGCTCCTGCCAGGCCCCGACCCAGCTGCGGGTACCGTCGTTGTTATCATAGGCGCTGGCGTTGAAGTGGTCGGAGACGGTTTCGATCACCTGCGTGGAAAGCACGTCGGCGTCATAGGTGATGGTGACATCGTCGACGTAGAAGTACTCGCGGGAGGTCATCGCCGACGAGGTGACAAAGCGAATGATGGTATTGGCGGATGTGTAGGCTGTGATGTCGAAACTGGCCGGGACCGGCAGGACGTCGGTCGCCGGGCCGCCATAGCGCGCCAGCTCGACCCAGCTGGACCCGTCGTTGGCCGATATCTCCACAGCCACGTAGGTGTTGGCATTGACCATCGCCTCCCGGCGATAGGTGAAGCTCAACGTGGCCGGCGCGCCGAGCGGCAGGTAGGCGGCGCGGCGGATGGCCCGATCTGGGCGCCGCATGCGCAGCATGCCGTGCACCGGCGCCACCATCACGTCACCGCCCGTGGCCCCTTTGGCATCGGCGGTCTCGATCCAGCTACCAAGCCAGTCGATGTTGCCGTCGTTGTTGTCATAGGACTGCGTGGCAAACTCGTCGCGCAGCGTATACTGCAGCGTCGTCGCCTGCAGAGGCCGGTTGGCCGTCAACCGGAGTGCATCCTGGCGCGCCAGGGCAGCATGCTGCCCGGGCGTCAGGCGGGCGCCGACCGCCTCAATAAGATCCAACTGGTGCGTCACAATCCCGCCCGCCGCCCGAACCGCGGCGGCGGCGTTCGGGCCCTGGACAATGAACGAGTCGGCATCGGTCGGCCGACCCTCGGCCAGCGTAGCCGGCGGCGACCCTGACCAGATCATGGCCAGGGCCAGCGCCAGAGCCAGGACCAGAAAGCCGACGGCATGGGAAGCACGAAACCGCCGTCGCGGGCGTGGCGGGGAGTGGGTAGCTCTGTTCTCAGATCGTTGATGTGTCATCGATGATTCGTCTTGTCGGCGACAGCCAGTTGCCAGGCTGTCTTACGGTTCTCAACCTGCTGATAGGCTAACATGCATCGCTGTTGACTGCTGTACCCCTGGTCGGTCCTGGTGTGTGAGTTACGGGCATTTGCGTGCGATTTCGCACGCAACTCAGTACCGTGGTACTTCACCCGTTCGGGCAGCGGCGTGCCACTCGACGGGCGCTTCCCAGGTTGACCCGGTTGCCTACCGTGGGCTACAGTTAGCGCCCATGGGAAACCTTGCCTTCCGGCGCCGCTTGGTGGCCTGGCTGCCCTGGCTACTCCTGCTCCTGGCCTTCGCCTTGCGCGTCTATCGACTGGACTATCCGGACATCACCGGCGACGAGGCGTGGAGCGTGACCATCTCCAGCCGGCCGCTGGCACAGGTTGTGGCCAGCGACGCCGAGTTTAATCCCCCACTCTGGCACCTGACGCTCTGGGCGATGACGCGGCTGGTCGGGCGAACGACGCTGGCCATTCGCACGGCGCCGGTCCTGTCGGCCACACTGGCCCTGGCGCTGGTATTCGATCTGGGCCGGACCGTCGGCGGGCGGCGCCTGGGGCTGACGGCCCTGGCTGCCGGCACGATCGCCCCATTCCTCGTCACCTACGCCCAGGACGCCCGCCACTACGGACCGGCGCTGCTGGGCGCCGCCGGCTCGCTGGCCTGCTTCGCGCGCCTGCTCGACGGGCGTCGCGGCCGGCCCACCTGGTTCGCCTATGGCCTGTTCTCGCTGATAGCCGTGTTTAGCCACTACTACGCCTTCTTCGTG
>JBFGLK010000225.1:0-5802 GCA_041576195.1 Promineifilaceae bacterium (SeqCode) | reverse complement strand
CTCGCATGATCGGCGTGCTCATCGTCTCCACCTTCTGCCTGCTGATCGTCATCTTCTTGATCTGGCTGGAGCGCAAGGTCATTGCCCGCATGCAGGACCGGATCGGGCCCAACCGTGTCGGCGGGCGCTTCGGCCTGTTACAAACCGTGGCAGACGTCCTCAAGCTCCTCTCCAAGGAAGACATCCGCCCGGCGGGCTCAGACCGCATGGCCTACAACCTCGCCCCTCTGTTGATCGTCATCACGGCCTTGCTCATGTGGGCGGTCGTGCCATTCGCCCCGGGCGTCATCGGCGTCGACCTCAATATCGGCATCTTCTACGTGCTGGCGATCAGCTCGGTGTCAGTCGTTTGCCTGCTGCTGGCCGGCTGGGGATCCAATAATAAGTACGCCTTGCTGGGCGCGTTCCGCGCGGTGGCCCAGCTCGTGAGCTATGAGGTGCCAATGGTGTTGGCGCTCATCGTGCCTATCCTGTTGGCCGGTTCGATGTCCACCCAGTCGATCATCGACGCGCAGACCGTGCCGTTTCTCGTGGTGGCGCCCTTGAGCGCCGTGATCTTCTTCGTGTCGGCTCTGGCAGAAACCGGGCGGACGCCGTTTGACCTGCTGGAGGCGGAGTCGGAGATCGTGGCCGGCTTCCACGTCGAGTATGGCGGCATGAAGTTCGGCATGTTTTTCCTGGCGGAGTTCATCAGCACGCTGTTCATGGCGGCCCTTTTCGTCACGGTCTATCTCGGCGGCTGGCGTCTCTTCGGCCTGGAGACCAACCCAAACTGGGGCCGCACGATCGGCCTGGTCGTCTTCTTCGTCAAGACGTTTGTCGTCTACTTCGTCTTCATTTGGATTCGCAGCACCTGGCCTCGCGTACGCGTCGATCAGATCTTGAAGTTCAACTGGAAGTTCCTTGTGCCGCTCACACTGGTGCTGCTGCTGGCGACCGCGTTGGGCGACAAGCTGTTCGCCACCGGCCTGGCTCCCTGGCCGCGCGCGCTGGTGCACCTGGCGATCAACCTGGTCATTATTGCCGGCACGCTGCACCTGTTGAGCCGCAACGCCCGCCGCGAGCGCCAGCAGCGTGAGGCGCTGCGGCAGGCCCGTCAAGGCGCCCGGATCGAGGCGCCTTCGGCCGAGTCAGAGGTACACGCAGCGCCGGCCCATTAGCATCCCGGACGATTGGAGAGCCTATGGCTGTCATCTTCGTGCTCATCAGCATCCTGACGCTGGTTTCGGGCTTCATCGTCGTCACCAACCGCAACCTGTTTCATGCGGCCCTGGCGATGATGGCCTCGTTTCTCGGCGTCGCGGGCCTCTACGTGCTGCTGGCCATGGGCTTCATGGCCGCGGCCCAGCTCCTGGTCTACATCGGGGCCATTTCCATCCTCGTCATGTTCGCCATCATGATGACCCGGCGCATGATGCAGACGCGCGAGACGCCGTTCAATAGCCAATGGCGCTGGGGCCTGGTGACGTCGCTGTTTGTCTTTGGCCTCTTCGCCTATGTGATTCTGCGGGTCTGGCCGTTGACCGACCGGTCCATCGTCGAGGCGAGCGACGCCAGCCTTGCCGGCATCGTCGTGCAGATGGGCCAGGACCTGGTCGCCCGGGACCTGTACGCCATTCCATTTGAGCTCGCTTCGGTGCTCTTGCTGGCGGCGCTCATCGGGGCGATCGTTATCGCGCTGCCGGAGAAACGCTAATGGCCGCCATTCCGCTCTCCTGGTACTTGCTCGTCGCCGCCGCCCTGTTCTGCATCGGCCTCTATGGCGTCCTCTCGCGGCGTAACGCCGTGGCCATTCTGATGTCGGTTGAGCTGATGCTCAACGCCGTCAACATCAATCTACTGGCCTTCTGGCGCTATAACTGGCCGGACGGCACCGCCGGGCCGGTATGGGCCATCTTTGTCCTCACGGTGGCGGCTGCTGAGGCGGCAGTCGGCCTGGCCCTGGTCATTTCGGTCTATCGCAATCGGGACTCCGTCGTGGCGGAAGATCTCGACTTGCTGCGCAACTAAGCCGCGCTCTCTCACGAGGTCCACATGAGTGAACAAACGCTGGCGACGCTAACCTGGCTGGTGCCGGTCGGCCCGCTCCTGACTTTCTTCATCATTGTCCTGTTCACCAATCGCAACCGGACCCTGAGCTGGCTGCTCTCCTGGGCAGCGATCGGCGTCTCGCTGGTCTTTTCCTGGATCATCGCCTTCAACCTGATGGCCATGGACGTCCACGACCTGGCCCATCACCCTACCGCGATTCACAGTGCCATCGCCTGGCTCCCGTTCGGTGAGTTCACCAACTGGCTACGCATGGGCGTGGCCGTCGACCCACTGACAGCCGTGATGCTGATCATGGTGCCGTTTGCCACGACTGCCATCTTCATCTATAGCGTTGGCTACCACAACTACGGCAAGCCGCGCGGCACGCACCTGGGCGAGCCCAACCACGGCAAGGAAGAGCCCCTGATTTCCCGTTTCTTCGCTTTCATGAGCCTCTTCGGCGGGGCCATGCTCACCCTCGTGGTGGCGGACAACCTGCTCCTTCTCTTTATGGCCTGGGAAGTGATGGGCTTGTGTTCGTACCTATTGATCGGCTTCTGGCATGCCCGCACCTACGGGCCAGACCCAAAGAACCCACAGAAGCTGGCGCCGCGCTTCGCCGCGGTCAAGGCGTTCATGACAACGCGCGTTGGCGACGTGATTATGCTCCTGGGCATCGTTGGCTTCTACCGGCTGTTCGGCACGTTGAACTTCAGCGAGGCGTTCAGCGTCGAGGCGCTCGCGCACGTCGTCGAAACTGGTGGCGGCGTTTGGCTTGGCTTGTTGGCGCTCCTGCTGTTTGCCGGCACCGTCGGCAAGTCCGCCCAGTGGCCGCTACATGTCTGGCTGCCCAACGCCATGGAAGGCCCGACGCCGGTCAGCGCCATCATTCACGCCGCCGCCATGGTCTCTGCCGGCGTCTACCTGATCGTGCGCCTCTTCCCGCTGATCACCGTCGGCATGGAGGCCGCCCCCGCGGTCTCCTTGATCATCGGCTTGATCGGCGCCTTCACCGCCCTCATGGCCGCCACCATCGCCATCGCCCAGGACGACGTCAAAGGCGTCCTTGCCTACTCGACCATCTCCCAGCTTGGCTATATGGTGGCCGCCATCGGCATTGGCGCCTACGTGGCTGCCGCCTTCCACTTGATCACGCACGGCTTCTTCAAGGCGCTCCTCTTCCTGGGCTCCGGCTCGATCATCCACGGCATGGAGCACGGGGCCGAGCACGTCCACGATCACCACACGGACCCACAGGACATGATGAACATGGGCGGGCTCCGGCGCAAGATGCCGGTCACCTTCGCCACGTTCGTCATCGGCGGCTTCGCACTGGCTGGCTTCCCGCTAATCACGGCCGGCTTCTGGTCCAAAGACGAAATCCTGGCCGAGGCCTGGTTCGTCGGCACGCACGGCAACGCCCTGGGCATGGTCGTCTTCTGGATGCTTGTGGCGGCGGCCATCCTGACCGCCTTCTATACCGCGCGCCAGATCGCGCTCACGTTCCTCGGGAAGCCACGCACGCCGCTGGCCGAGCACGCGCATGAGAGCAATCGCTACATGTTGCTCCCCTTGATCGCCCTTTCCTTCTTCGCCATCACGGCCGGCTGGGCGGGCATCCCGGAGAAGTTCCCGGTGCTGGGCCCGCTGGTCAACAACAACTTCTTCCACCACTTCGTCGGCGCCACCGTCGAGGAAGCGCTCCATGAGCTCGAGGTTCTCGAGATCATCGGGCACGGACTGGAGCTGCCCACCTTCTCCTGGGTGCCTCTGATCGGCTCCGTCATTGCCGCCGTGGGTGGGCTCTTCCTCGGCTGGTGGGTTTACGGTCGCCGCCCTCTGGGCAGCGAAGACGCCGACCCGCTCATCGCGCCGCTCGGACCGGTGCACCACTTTTTGCGCAACAAGTGGTACTGGGACGAGCTCTATCAGCGCCTTTTCGTCGGGCCGACGGTCTACCTGTCGGAGACCGTTGTCTACGAGCTGCTCGACCGCGGCGTGATCGACGGCACCCTTCATTTCGTCGCCCGCACGACGTTCGCCCTGGGCGGCTACGTCAAGCGGTTCGAGGAGCGGGTCATTAGCGGCGGCGTGGACGCCGTCAAGGACCTTGTCCTGTCGTTCGCCGAGGGCGGGCGGTCGCTCCAAACTGGCAAGATCCAGGAGTACGTCCTGGTCTCCATGCTAATCGCCGGCACGCTCACGGCGCTCATCGTCATACTCAACATGGTCTAGCGATCGGCTGGGCCCCTTCCGAAGCAGGGCAACATGGACCTACTGCTCGACAACCTTCTCACCTACCTCATCTTTGCCCCCCTGGCGGCGGCGGCCTTGCTTATGCTGCTGCCCGATGACGAGACGGTGCTCATCCGTCGCCTGGCACTGGTACTGAGCCTGGTGCCCCTGGTGCTGGCGCTCGTCGCCTGGTTCAGCTACGACCGGGTTGATGCCGGCATCCAATACACCGTTCAGGCGCCCTGGTTTCCGGCTATTGGCTCCAGCTATCACGTCGGCCTGGACGGCATCAGCCTGCCCATGGTGCTGCTGACGGCCATCCTCACCCCGCTCGCCATCCTGGCCTCGTTCGGCATCACCGAGAAGGTGAAGATGTACATGGCCCTCTTCCTCATCCTGGAAAGCGCCATGATCGGCCTGTTCTCTGCCCTGGACCTGATGATCTTCTTCATCTTCTGGGAGATCGGGCTCGTCCCCATGTATTTCCTCATCCGCCTCTGGGGTGGCAAGGACCGCGAGTACGCCTCGTTCAAATTCATGATTTACACAATGGCTGGCAGCCTCGGTCTGCTCCTGTCCATACAGATCATGGGGCTGTCCACTGGGACGTTCGACATCCTGGAACTGATGAACCGCTGGGTGGCCCTGGAGGGAGGCACGCTGGCCAACACGGGCCTGCCGGTGGCCCTGGTCAAGGGCATCGCCTACTGGCTCTTTGTCATCGCCTTCGCCATCAAGGTGCCCATCTGGCCCTTCCACACCTGGCTGCCAGACGCCCACACGGAGGCGCCGACGGCCGGGTCGATGATCCTGGCAGGCGTGCTCCTGAAGCTGGGTGCGTACGGCTTCCTGCGCCTGGTCATCCCGATGTTCCCACAGCAGGCGTCCACGTCGGCCGTGGTCCTGGCCTGGCTGGGCACGGCCAGCATCGTCCTAGGCGCTCTGGCCGCCTTTGGCCAGTGGGACTTCAAGCGCCTGGTCGCCTACTCCTCCATCAACCACATGGGCTTCGTCGTCCTGGGCATCGCCGTCTACGCCTGGGTCTACGGCCAGGCGGCGACGAACCCGGCGATGGTCGGCGACGCCATCATGGCCACCAACGGTGCCGTCTTGCAGATGTTCAACCACGGCCTATCGGCTGCCGGCATGTTCTTCCTCGTCGGCGTCGTCTATGACCGGACCCACACGCGGAACCTGCGCGACTACGGCGGGCTCTGGGCCGTCCTGCCCATCTGGGGGCCGGTGCTCATCTTCACCAGCATGGCCTCCCTCGGGTTGCCGGGTCTGAACGGTTTTGTCAGCGAGTTCATGATTGTGCGCGGCACCTGGGGCAGCGGCTTCTATCTGCAAATTATCCTGTCGATGCTGGGCCTGCTGATGACCGGCGCCTATATTCTGAAAGGGATCGGCCAGACGCTGCACGGTCCACTCAAGCCGCAGTGGTCCGATCTGACGGACATGACCCTTCGGGAACACCTGGTCATCTGGCCGCTGATGGGGTTGATGCTCAGCCTGGGTCTCTGGCCGCGGTGGTTG
>JBFGLK010000224.1:0-5865 GCA_041576195.1 Promineifilaceae bacterium (SeqCode) | reverse complement strand
GGTGGGCGCCGGCGTGAACGTGGCCGGCCACGGCGGCGTGGCGGTCGGGTCCGGCGGGCGAATGAGCAGCCGGTCTCCTGGGCGCAAGAGCGGGCTGTCGCCGAGCCCGTTCAGCGCGAGCAGATCGGCCAGTGCCAGGTTGTACTGGACTGAGATCGACCAGGCGCTGTCGCCGCTCTGCACGATGTGCTCCAGCTGCAGCGTGGGCGTTGGCGGCGGAGTCTGGCCTGGCTCGAGCCGCACCCGAATAACCTGGCCGGGAACCAGCAGACTGTCTTCCGGCAATCCGTTTAGCCACAACAGATCGAAGATTGGCACTTTGTAGCGCCAGGCGATGAACCAGAGGGTCTGACCCTCCTGGACGACGTGTGTCGACGGCGGCGTGGGCGTCGGCGGCGGCATCTGGCCCTCCGCCAGCTGGATGAGGATCTCATCGCCGGGCCGGATAAAGTCGTCTTCGCTCAGGTTGTTGACGAGCTGCAGGAACTCCAGATCCACGTCGTAAGACGCGGCCAGGGTCCACAGCGCCTGCCCTGGCTGCACGATGTGGACAAGAGAACCGTCTTCGCGCGGTGACGCCAGCTGGACTGGAGTAATGAACAGCGGCTGCGACTCGTTGACACCGCGCGGCCGGTTGGTCGGGGCCGTGCCAGGCGCAGGGGGCTTGCCGACGACCAGCACGTAGAAGTTCTGGTCCTGGCCGGTCGCGGTGGCCACGCCTGCCTCGACGTAGAACGTGGACACCATCGTGTTGTAGTGCACGGGGCTGTTTTGCCACCAGAGGACGCCGCCGCGCGGAGACAGTCGCGTACCGCCGACGATGTTCTCGGAAGCGTAGCCGGCGGCTGGATAGCCGGCCGCGACGGCGCGCGAGTAAGGGGTGGAGCCGTTGGTCTGCGTGTGGCTGTAGATGCCGGTCGCGGCCATCCAATTGGCCTGGTTCTGGGCCGCCGCGGCCAGCGCGGCGTTCCAGCGAAAGGGGGCCAATCCCTGGGAGGCGCGAACGTCGTTGACCAGACGAAAGACGGCCGCGGCCGGGTCTTCCTGGGCACTGGCGGGCGCGGCTCCCACCAGCAGAAAGGCGAGGAGTGCCGGCAGCGCCAGGAGGCGAAGTCCTCTCATGGGCCGGTACTGTAGCACGTTCCCGCGGGAAGAAGCAATCAGAGTGCCCCCCCTTAGCGTCGCCTGAGCGCGACGGCGCCAGGCCCCCCCGAGCGCGATGGGCCACGCCGGGTCAGCCGCGACCGAGACGGAAGCCGGCGATCACCGGGTCGTGGTCGGAGCAGCGCGCAGGCGTGGTTGGGTCCAGCGCCAGGTCAGGCGGGGCCGTGGTGTTGAGCGGCAACACCGCGATGGTAACGGCCCGGGAATAGAGGGCGGGGCTGGCCAAGAGATGGTCCAGGAGGACTGGGCCGCGATCGCCGACGAAGCTTGCCGGCGTTGCGTCTGAGGCGAGGGCCCAGAGATTGGTCAGGCGGCGCGTGCCCTCCGGGCCGGCAAGGATGGCCACCGGTCCCGGCTTAGCGTCCTCCGGAGCGTCTGGTGGTGCGGCGGCAGCCGGGCCGGCGTTGATGTCGCCGGCGACCAGAGCCAGCAGGTCTGCATCGGCGCGGAGCCAGCGGTCGACTTCCGCGCGCAAGACGCGCGCCTGCTGCCGGCGCTGAGCCGCGGCCGCCGCCCGAACCGCGTCGGGGCGATCGTTGTTCTGGAGCGGCACGTAGTCACTCTTCAGGTGCAAGACCGCGCACCGCAGGCGGTCCGGGCCCAGGGCAAAGTCGGCAACGAGCGGCTCCCGGCCAGGACTCGGACTGTCCGGACCGAAGGCGGCCGCCACCGCCGCGCCGGCGAGCTGGTGGGCGCCGATCAGGCGGACGCGGCGCCGGTCCCAGAGAAAGCCGACGCGAATGCCGCGGCGGTCGCTCGTGGGCGGGGCGATCGCCGCGTAGTCAGTGGCGGCACGAGCGTTGATGAGCGCGGCCAACCTGCCCAGCAGCGCCTCGGTGCCCACCTCTTGCACGGCGATCAGGGCCGGCAGATCGAGCGCATTGGCGATCGCCAGGGTCAGTTTCGCCAGCCGGGCCTCCAGGGCAGCGCGGCTGATGGCGCCCAGGTCGTCCGCCGCGGTCGATGCCGGCAGCAGGTTATGGAGGTTGAACGTGGCGATGCGCGTCAGCCGCCCCTTGATGGCGTCCATGATGCCATTGTGGCCGATCGGCCGGCGTCTGTCCATATGCTGGTCAGCGGGGGCGTGGCAGCGTTCCTGATAGTGGCCAGTCGTTTGATCGTCAGGCCCAGTCGTCACCCCCGGGAACTGCTGACATTCGTCACCCGATCGACACGACGAACCACAGGGGCGGCCCAATTCTCGCCGCGCTACACTGGGGGCATCTGTTTGAAGAGACCAGAGAGAACCGCCCGCGAAGAAACTGGAATGCACTGTCACCCCGATGTCCCTCTCCTGGCTGCCGATGGGCGGCCGGTCGTCCTCGTTGGTCAACCCAACGTGGGCAAATCGGCGCTGTTCGCCCGCTTCACCGGCCATCGCGTGGATGTGTCCAACTACCCGGGCACGACGGTGGAGCTGGCTCAGGGCGCTTTGCGTGGCGATGGCCCCGAACTCACCCTGATCGACACGCCCGGTGTGCAGAGCCTCTCGCCCCGCACGGTGGACGAGCGCGTGGCTCGAGATGTGCTGCGCCGGGAGCGACCCTGGGCCGTCATCCAGGTCGCCGACATGAAGAATCTGCGCCGGGCGCTGCTCCTCACGATTCAGATCGCCGAGCAGGGCCTGCCGCTTGTGCTGGCTCTAAACATGGCCGACGAGGCCGAGCGGCTGGGGATTACGGTCGACGCGCACCGGCTGGCCCAAATCCTCGGGGCCGACGTCGTGCCGACCGTCGCCACCCGGGGCGTGGGGCTGGAGAGCCTGCGGGCTTCGTTGGCGGCCCCGCGGCCGATCAGCTACCAGATTCGCTATGACGGGGCCATCGAGGCGGCGATCGAGGCGCTGGAGGCACTGTGGCCATCGGAACAGCCAGGGCGGCGCGCCATGGCCCTCGATCTGCTGAGCGCCGACGAGGCCTGGCCTGAGGAGTGGCAGGCATTGCCGGCGGCCGATCGTGCGCGGGCGGCGGCCATTCTCGCCGAGGTCGGCGGGCGCTATGAGCAGCCGCTGGGCTATGAGATCACACGGCAGCGGCTGCGTTGCGCGGATTGCATCCTGGCGCAGGTCTGGCAGGCGCCCGCGCAGCGCCGCGAGCGCGTGGACGAGCGGCTCGATCGCCTGATGGTCCACCCGGTCTGGGGCTGGCCGGTGCTGGCGCTGGCGCTGGCGTTGATGTACCTGTTTGTTGGCCGTCTCGGTGCCGGCACGATGGTCGACTGGATGGAGTCGGTCTTCTTCGGCCAGTGGATCAACCCGCTGGTCGTGCGGCTCGCCGATCTCATCCCCGTTGCCCTGGCCCGTGATTTCCTGGTCGGCGATTATGGCCTGGTGACGATGGGCCTTTCCTACAGCGTGGCGATCGTCCTGCCTATCGTGCTCACCTTCTTCCTCGGCTTCAGCCTCTTGGAGGACTCGGGCTACCTGGCCCGCCTGGCTGTGATGGCCAACCGGCCGTTTAAGGCGATGGGCCTGAACGGCAAGGCCGTCTTGCCGATGGTGCTGGGACTCGGGTGCGACACGATGGCCACGCTGACGACGCGGATCCTGGAGACGCGCAAAGAACGAGTCCAGGTGACCTTGCTACTGGCGCTGGGCGTGCCCTGCTCGGCGCAGCTCGGCGTGCTGATGGGCATGGTCGCCATCCTGACCGGGCGGGCGGTGCTGCTCTGGCTGGCCGTGATGGTCTTGACGCTGTTTGTCGTTGGCTGGCTGGCGGCCCAGGTCCTCCCCGGGCGTTCCTCCGACTTCATCCTGGAGCTGCCGCCCGTCCGCCGGCCGCAGCTGGGGGCCATTCTGGTCAAGACGATCGCCCGGGTGGAGTGGTACTTGCGCGAGGTGCTCCCGCTCTTTCTGCTCGGAACTGCCCTCTTATTCATCCTGGATCGCGTGGGGATCCTGGCCTGGCTGGAGCGGGCGGCGCAGCCCGTCGTGTCGGGCCTTCTTGGCCTGCCGGCAGAGACGGCGGGCGTCTTCCTGATCGGGTTTATGCGACGCGACTTCGGCGCGGCCGGCCTGTTTGATATGGCCCGCACCGGCATGTTGACGGCGAACCAGCTCGTCGTCAGTCTGGTGGTGATCACGCTTTTTGTGCCATGTATCGCCAATGTGTTGATGATCGCCAAGGAGCATGGCCGGCGCACCGCCCTCGCGGTGACCGGCTTTGTCTTCCCATTTGCCTTCGCCGTCGGCGGCCTGTTGAACCTGGCCCTGCGGCTTCTGGGCGTGCAATTCTGATCGAGCGCTGATGCCTGAGAGCAAGTTGACGACCTGCCCCTTGTGTGGCAATCGCTTCGACCGCGAGGCGGAGCACTGCCATGTCAGCTGCCCGATGGCCGACGGCTGCCGCATCATCTGCTGCCCGAATTGCGGCTATCAGATGGTGGATGAGGCCCGGTCGACGACGCTGGCCGTGCTGCGCGGCCTGTGGCGTCGCTGGCAGGGGAGCGTCGAGGAGGACGGGGCGTGACGCTGGCGGACCTGGCGCCGGGTCAGTGGGCGGAGGTCGTGGCGATCGCTTCCCGCAATGCCGGCAGGCTTCATCGGCTGTCGGCCCTGGGCATGGCCCCCGGGAGTGTTATTCGCTTGCAGCAGCGGGCGCCGGTGTTCGTCGTCTGGGTGGGGGAGACCCAGCTGTCCCTGGAGCGGGACGTCGCGCTGGAAATCGAGGTGGCGCTTCTGCCATAAGGGCGGCGGCCAAAGCCCGTACATTTGCCTAGAGCGCGCGCTGGCTCAGCGCGGGCGGTAGGATCGATCCGTAGACCCCGCAGGTTTGGCAGACTGGCGGGGTCTGATCTCGCTACGGCGGATACGGGGCGATTGGCAGCCCCTACTCGTACTTGAGCGCGACGATGGGCGAAAGCGTCGCCGCCCGGAGGGCGGGATAGAGCCCGGAGACCAGGCCGACGAGCGTGGCGAAGACCAGGCTGAATGGCGGGAGCCAGACCGGCGTGGCCACGGCCACGGTCGGCGGCGGGGCGCCCGAGGTGACTGACTGGCCGGCCAGGTAGGCCATCACCAGGACGTTGACGACCTGACCGAGGCCCCAGCCGGCCATCACCCCGCCCATCCCACCGAGGAAGCCGATGCCTGCCGACTCGCCCAGAAAGACGGTCAGCACCTGGCGGTTGGTCGCCCCGACGGCCTTCATCAGGCCGATCTCGCGTGTCCGCTCCAGGATCGACATGGCCATCGTGTTGGCGATGCCGATGGCGGCCACCAGCAAGGCGACGGCGCCGACGCCGCCAAAGATGACCTGCAAGAGGGTGTAGAAGCCGGTTACGCCCTGGACGATCGATTGCAGCGTGTAGGCGTTGTAGCCCATCGCCTTGATCAAGTCCGCCACGTCGATCACCTCGCGCACGTCCTCTACTTTCACGATGATGGCCTGGTAGCCGGTCTTCTCCCGATCGACCCGCTGGCCGGTATACCACAGGTTGAGCGCGTCGATCTGGGCCAGCGGCATGTAGATGGCCCAGTCGGGTTCGTCCCGTATCTCCGTGAGCACGCCGGCGATGCGTGCGCGCACGTTTTTGCGCACTTCGGTTCCGTCGTTGGCGTACTTGATGAAGGCGATCGGTGCGACGAACCGCGATGTTTTGTCGATCTTTCTCGGTGAAGCGGCCGGGATCGGGTTCCTGGGAGGTCTGGGTGGGGTCGTTTCCGGCTGGTTGGCCGGGCAGATCATCAACGTACTTGCCCTG
>JBFGLK010000223.1:0-5878 GCA_041576195.1 Promineifilaceae bacterium (SeqCode) | reverse complement strand
GGACAAGGACCGGCCGCTGAAGACGCGGCCGCTGAAGACGCGGCCGCTGAAGAAGCGGGCGGCGAAGGCATCCAGCGACGTGGGGGTGATGCCGAAGCGCGCGGCCGTCTCGGTCATGTCGATGACGGTGTCTCGCTGTTCCATCACGGCCAGCATGGGCCCCATGGCGGGGACGAGCGGCAGCGGCTCGCCCGGCGCCACGAAGCGGACTGGCAGCGCCTGTCCCATGGCTTCGCCGACGGCGGCGGCCGCCTCGCTCCAGGAGTAGCTTCGTGGGCCGGCGATGGCGAGGGTCTGATTGCGGGCGGCCGGGTGATCGACGGCGGCCACGGCGTAGGCCGCTACATCGTCCATGGAGATGAAGGCTTGCAGGCGGTCGCCGTCGCCCACGAGTGTCACGGGCTGGCCGGCGGCGAGGGGAGCGCCCACCACAGCCCCGATCCAGATCTCCATGAAGACGGCGGGCTGGAGGATGGTGTAGCTCATGCCGCTCTCCCGAAGCGCCGCCTCACACGTTCCCTTGGCGCGGTAGAGGGCGTGGGGGTGGTCGGGATCGCTGCCGGCAGCGGAGACGTAAACAACGTGCCGGACGCCGGCCTGCCGGGCGGCGGCGATCAGCGACAGGGTGCCGCGGTAATCGACGCTCTCGATGGTGTCGGCGCCGCCGCGGACGACCGCGTTGGCCGTGGTGATGACCGTCTCGATGCCGGCACAGGCGGCATCGAGCGACGCGCGGTCCTTCAAATCGCCGGTGATGGGCTCCGCCCCGGCCGCGAGCAGCGCGTCGGCGGAAGTGGCCCGGCCCTGCGCCGCCAGCCCCACTGAAGGGGAGTCGTGCCGCAACAGGACGCGGACGGACCGCCCCGACTCCAACAAGCGAAGGGCGATCGTGCCGCCCAGCAGTCCCGTGGCTCCAACAACAAGGATCATGGTTAGACCTCCATCTATGACCGGCTCACAGTGAGCGATTTCGGGGGCGACCCTGGGGGCCGGCCGGCGACGGCGGGATGCCGCCGATCACTTCTGGGGGCAGTATGGCAGGGAGGCCGTTCCCAAAGCGTTCCGGCCGGCGTTCCGCGGCCATGACCGGCGCGGTACGAGGCGAGGACGCCGGTGTTCTGTTGTGCGGTGATATGGGGATGTGGGGGCGGCGCCGTCTAGAGGAGGTTGGCTTCTCGGGCCAGGGCCAGCGCCCGCGAGCAGGTCGCCGGGTCGGGCGTCTCGCCCTGCAGCGCGGTCAGGGCCGCGGCCACCGGGTCGGGCGCGGGCTGCTGATTGGGCGCCAGCATGAGGCGGGCCGTGGCTGGCACGGCATCCAGCGCGCCCTGGGCCACCTGGGCCGCCAGCAGAGGCCAGGCTGCCAGCCAGCGGAATGGAAAGGCCAGGTCGGCCCACTGCGCCAGCGCCGCCCGCGCCTGGCGCGCCGCCGCTGGCCGGTCGCCTTCACGCCCGCTCAGCCAGGCGGCGTTCGCCATGGCGATGCCGACGTAGAACGGGTTACCCTCCGCCTTGGCTATGGCGCCGGCCTCTTCCAGGGACGCGCGGGCTGCCGGCAGATCGCCGTTCAGGCGGAAGGCTACGGTGAGATAGGCCAGGCATTGATTCTCTAGCGGCCGGTTGCCCGTTTCGTGACTTTCGGCCGCCGCCTCGCGCAGCGCGGCGATGGCGTCCGTCAGCCTGCCCTCCCAGAGGTAGGTGAAGCCGAGGCTGAATCGCTTGCGGGTGATGAGGTTCGCGTCGCCGGTCTGGCGCGCCCAGGTCATGGCCTCCTGCGCGTCGGCCACCACTTCCGGCGTGTTGACGAAGCGGCTGCGCCGGTTGCTGGCCATGATCAGCGCCGTGAAGTAGTTCGCCTTCTGGCGCGCCAGGCCATAGGTCAGCATCGGCTCCCGGATCTGTGCGCAGAGCGCGTCCAGCTCAGGCAGCTGGGCCAGGAAATAGTGTAGGTCGATCAGGGCCAGCTGAGCGTCCAGCCAGGCCTCCCACCAGACGTCGTCTGCTTCGGCCGGGGGCGGGCCCAGCGCGTCCAGGGCGCGGGCGAAGGCGTCGCTGGCCTGGTCATACGCGTGTGCCGGCAGCCACGTCGTCCCCACCTTGCGCCACAGGCGCGCCTGGGTCACGGTGTCGATGCCCGGGTCCAGCGCCGCGGCGAAGGCCTGACGCGCCGCTTCGCGGTCTCCGGTCAACACGAGCGCGTCGCCGAGGCGCTCGTTCAGCTCCGCCCGCTCTGCGGGGCGGATGACGCGGTCGTCACGACCCAGATCCAGGGCGCGGCGCAGGTAAGACACTGTCTCGCGATGGGCGTAGACTTGCTCCGACACCCGCGCCGCCGCGCGATAGTGGTGGACGGCTGCGGACAACTGGCCGGACGCCTCATAGAGGGTGGCGAGGCGGGCGTGGACCGGGTCGAGGTCAGCGCCGTGGAGGCTCTTGAGAGCATCGATGAGCCGCCCACGCAGTTGACGGCGGCGCCCCGGGCTCAGGCCGTCGGCGGCGACCTGCCGGATCTTGTCGTGATGGAAGCGGTATCGGTCTCGCCCCAATTCGCGCACCAGGCGCCGCTGCCACAGCTCGTCGACGGCGCCGACCAGCGCCTTTTCCTCGAGATCGCTGGCAGCGGCGAGCAGGTCGAAAGAGAAGGTGGGCCCGATCAGCGCGGCCTGACCCAGCAGCTGGCGGGCCGGCCGGGACAGCTGGGCCAGGCGCATCTCCAGGACGGCGCGGATCCGCGCGGGCATCGGTGCCGGCTGCGCCGCTGCCAGGCGCCCGTTCGTGCCGGCAAGCGCGCGGGCCGTCTCCACGACGAAGAGCGGATTGCCCTCAGTGTCCGCCATGAGCTCGGCGGCCTCGTCCGATCCCAGCTGCCGCCCGAGAACGAGCGCAGCCAGATCGGCCACCGTGCCGACGTCCAGTGGGGCGAGCGGGATCTCCACCAGCGCGCCGGTCCGCTGCCAGCCCTGGCGCCAGTTGTTCAGCGGTTGATCCGGTAGCAGATCCTCCTGACGAATGGTGCCGAGCAGGAGCAGGCCGGCATCGGCGGCATAGCGCAGCAGAAAGTCCAGACACGCCAGGGACTCGGCGTCACACCACTGTAGATCGTCGATGAAGAGGAGCAGCGGTGTACCGGCGGCCAGAATCGCCTGCGCCAGGGCGGTGTAGAAGTGGCGTTGCTGCCAGGTTTCGCTCATGGGGCCGGGCGGCACGACGTCCTGGCGCTGTGCCAGCAGCTCTGGCAGGAGGCGCGCGATCTCGGTCAGCCAGCGTGGGTCGAGGCGGGCGAGGGACGCCGCCAGGTTCTCGGCGCGCAGCCAGCCGGCGATGGGGGCGTAAGGCAGCTGACCGGCGGTGGCGTAGCAGGCCGTCGGGAGTACGACAAACCCCTGGCGCTCCACCCATTGGACCAGCTCCTCGGCCAGGCGTGTCTTACCGAGGCCTGCCTCGCCGATGACGAGCGTGAGGCCCGGCCGGCCACGCGAGGTCGTGCGCTGCCAGGAGCCGAGCAATGCCTGCCACTCGCGCGCCCGCCCCAGCAACGGCGTGCGCCCGGGCGTTGCCGGCACCGGCGCGGTCTTCCGGTCGAGCAGTCGCTGATAGAGCGCCTCCGTGGACGGTCCCGGTTCGACGCCGAGCTCCTCTTGCAGCCGCGTGGCGCACTGATGATACGCGCTGAGCGCGCCCGCCGGGTTGCCGTCCAGCGCCAGCCGCTGCATCAGGCGCCGATAGACGGTCTCATCCAGGGGGTCGTGCCGCAGCACCTGCTCGGTGAGCTGGATGGCGCCCGCGTAGTCTCGCTCGTCTTCGAGCAGCTGCGAGAGCTCGGTCAGCGCCTCCAGGAATCGCCGCTCCAGCCGCTCGCGGGCCAGGATAAGCCATTCATCATAAAGATCGGGCACGAGCGGTCCCGTGTAGACGGCGATGGCCCGCTTGAGACAGGCGCGCTTCTCCGGCGCCAGGTGGGCCGCCTTCGCGCCGGCCAGTGCCTCCTCGAAGGCGGCCACGTCCAGCGCCAGTTGGACGTCCGGGCGCCAGTGCACGACGCGACTGCCGAGCTCCAGACACGACTCGACCTCAGGCCATTGGCGCCGCAGTTGAAACAGGGCCTTGCGCAGGTTGGTGCGGGCCTGGGCCTCGGTGGAGTCCGGCCACAGCAAGAAAGCGAGGTGCTGTCGGGGCTGGGGCGTCTGCCGGTGCAGGAGCAAATAAGCAAGCAGCGAGCGCAAACGAGAGGACTCCAGCTGGATAACGTCTGACTCGCCCACCGCCAGAGAAAAACCGCCAAGAAGCGTGACGCGTAAGTGGCCCATCAGGGCGATTCTAGAGATGCTCCTGGGTTTTGCAAGCGAAGGTTCGGGGCTTCCCCTGTTTTCGATGACAACGTCCGGCTTCCGCTGCCCGCAAGAGCCGCCGGCCGACCGACGGCCCTTGCGGAACGGTCTGCATGAACGGGTGTCAGCGCGGGGCCGGCCAGGTCTCGGCCAGCACCTGGCTGACCAGCACGTCTACAAACTTACGCCGCTCTTCCCAGAGAGGAGTGTGGCCGGACTTCTCGAACCAGATCAGGGCCTTGCGCGGCGCCTGGAGCACCTCGTCGTAGCGCTCGACCAGCGACGCCATGGCGTTAACGTCCGTGCCGCCCGACGGTGAAGTAGACGGGCACCTCCAACGTCGCCGCCTGGGTCGCCAGGTCCACGTCCAGAAGCTGCGGGTAGACGGCGTTGAAGGTGGCGAACAGGCCGCGGACCCAGTTGACCTTGTCCATCAGGCCGTATTCCGGGCCCAGAAAGACGTCGGCGAGTTGATTGAAGTGAGTGCCGTCGCCGGGAGCGCGCCGGGCCATGACCGTATTGAGGACCATGAGGTAGCGCGCATACTTCGCGAGGAGGTTGCCTTCGAGATAGGGTGGAGGGCCGTTGCCCCGGATCGCCGCGGCGGTCCGGGTGTCGCCCTCCTCATCCAGGAAGCGTAGGGCGAGCTCGTACCCCAGGACGTCGTTCTCCACGGTGTTGACCATCTGGCCACTACCCACGTAGGCGTGGAACCGCTCGGGGTCGGCCTGGACGAGCAGTATGCGCAGGATGGTACCCCAGGACTCGCCCGCGACGTAGACCTTATTGCCAGCATCCCGGCCGCGATATGGCGCGGGGAGGCCGGGCGGCCAGGCGCATCCGCGTATCTGGGCGAGCTAGCCGCGTCGTTGCCGGCAGACAACGGGGAGGCGCCTGGACGATCGCCCGGACCAACGACCATCGCACTGCCAGAACCACTCACCGATCAGGAGCAGCTGGTCCTCCAGCTGCTGGTCGAGGGTCTGAGCAACCGGGAGATCGGCGAGCGATTGGTCGTCACGGTGGGCACGGCCAAGTGGCACGTGCACAACGTTTATGCGAAGCTCGGCGTGCACAACCGCGTGGCGGCCATTCGCCGCGCGGGAGAGCTGGGTCTGCGTTGAGGGGGTAGCCGCGCCCAACGGCGGCAGACAAGCGACACCTGACCCGGTGGATCCCTACCCTCCTATCCATGTCGCCGGCGCGCGCCGGGAATCGGGTACCATGCCGATCACGTTCGCTCGCACACGTGCACGCAAACGGTGCTCAGTCGCACGCCATTTGACCGGACGGTCCGCGACCGTCCCGGTACAGTATATGCTCCGCGTTTTCTCGCACGCGCCCGGCGGCGACCACAATGGCTGAACGCGGGAAAAGGCAGTACAAGGGTACTACGCCATGGCCGAGGCCTTAACGTTGAGTGTAATGCACCCCCCATACTCTGAGCCTATCAGGGACTATTCACGACGAGGCCCGCATCGCCGATCATGAGTCATATCATGCGACCAAGGACAGCGTTTTTTATCCTATCCGTCTGCGCTATGGCGCTGTTG
>JBFGLK010000222.1:0-5887 GCA_041576195.1 Promineifilaceae bacterium (SeqCode) | reverse complement strand
GCGCGCCGGCGTCTCGGGTGTACTTGCCGGTGAGAAAGCCGCCTGCCAGGGGAAAGTAGGGCAGGACACCGACACCGCTGGCGCGACAAAACGGCAGCAGCTCTGCCTCGATCTGGCGCTCCAGCATATGATAGTGGGGCTGCACCGTCACGAACGGCTCCCAACCCTTCCACTCGGCCAGAAGGTTCGCGCTGGCCAGTTGCCAGGCGGCAAAGCCGGAGGCGCCGATGTAGCGCACCTTGCCGGCACGCACGAGCGCGTCGAGCGCCCGCAGCGTTTCATCGATCGGCGTATGGTCGTCCCAGCGATGGATCTGATAAAGATCGATGCATTCGGCGCCCAACCGGCGGAGGCTGGCCTCGACGGCCGCCTGGAGATGGTAGCGGGAGGCGCCCCGATCGTTGGGCCCATCGCCCGTAGGGAAGTACGCTTTCGTTGCCAGGACGATTCGTCCCCAGCGACCGCGTAACGCGGCACCGAGAGTCTCTTCCGACCGGCCCTTCTGGTAAACGTCGGCCGTATCGATAAAGTTGACGCCCAGATCCAGGGCCGCGTCGATGATGGCCCGCACGCCATCCGGATCGACTTTGCCCCCGAACTGGTTGGTGCCCAGACCGATGACGCTGGCCCGCACGCCCGAGCGCCCGAGTTGCCGATACTCCATGTCTGTTCTCCTTTACCGACGCGCGGCTCGATGAGCCCGACGCGTGGATTGTGCCCGATGCGACCGGGCGTGTCGAGTGCCAGGCTGGGTGAGGCTTGCCTGTCGCAGGCCGTGCATGGGTAGTCGGGTGGTCTCCGGTCATGGAACCGCACCGATCCGGCGGTATTCGCCTCTGGACCCATTGACCTAGGGACCACACGACCAGCCGACTCTGCTACAATGGCCCCATGGTGACGCGCAACATCGACGCTCGTCTGGAGCGCCTGCTGGCCCAGACCGCCGCCCGCCATAGCCACCTCTGTCCGCGGCAAGTGCTTGGGGTGCGTCTGGGCCTGGCCGGACTGCGCCTTCTGGACCTGTTGGGTCCTGAGGAGGAGCCGTTCCGCAATCCGGTGAAGCGACTGATGACCATTGTGGAGACGGATGGCTGCGGCGCCGACGGCATCGCGGTGGCCACCGATTGCAGCGTCGGCCGGCGTACCCTTCGGGTTGAGGACTATGGGAAGCTGGCGGCCACGCTCGTCGACACGCACGCCGGCCGAGCCGTGCGTGTTTGGCCCCGGCCCGATGCGCGGGCGCTGGCGGTGGCCAGGACGCCTGACGCGGAGTCCGACTGGCATGCCTACCTGCTAGGCTATCAGCGTCTGGCGGAGGAAGAACTGGTGGCCTACACGCCAGTGCGCCTGCGCCGGCCTTTGTCCGAGATCCTCAGCCGCCCGGGCGCCCGCGCCTTCTGCGCCCGCTGCGCTGAGGAGATCATGAACGAGCGGGAGGTCGCCGGTCCGGACGGGCCGCTCTGCCTGGGCTGTGCCGGCAGCGCCTACTACGTCGTCGAGCCCTGAGACGACCGCATATCCCGCAGCTTTCGGAAGAGCGCCTTCTCCTCGTCGCTCAGGGACTGCGGCATCGTCACGTCGACCGTGACCAAAAGATCGCCGCGCTTGCCCGACTGTCGTAGAGCGGGCATCCCCTGGCCGCGCAAGCGGAAGCGAGCCCCATTCGCCGTTTCCGGTGGTATCGTCAGCTTGACGGAGCGCTCCAGCGTCGGCACAGACACTGTCCCCCCCAGCACCGCCGTGTAGAGGTCAATGGGCACCGTCGCGCTCAGGTTGTTGCCGTCCCGGGTGAATTGGCCGTGTGGCTGGACCTGAATCGTCAGATAGAGATCGCCGTCGCGCCCGGAGCCTCTGCCCGAGCCTCCCTCCCCACGGATCCGAATGCGGGAGCCGGTTTTGACGCCCGGCGGGATCTTCACTTCTGGCTGGCTTCCGTCTGGCCGGCGGAGCGTGCGGGTCGTGCCGTGAAACGCCTCCTCCAATGTGATGTCGACCGGAACGTCGATATCCTGACCGCCCTGTGGCGAGAAGCGCGTGCCGCCCGATCGGCCGCCGGTGCGTGCTGCCCCCGTATTGCCGAAGAGCAGATCGAAGAAGCTCGAGAAGCCCGAGCCCTGCTGGCCGCCGAAGCCGCGCAATATCTGCTCCAGCTCCTCCTGGCTGACGGTCTGGGCACCCCCGGCGTATTGACGCCAGAAGGCATTCGGATCGCCGCCGGCGCTCTGGAACTGCTGCCATTGCGAGCCGAACTGATCATATTTCTCGCGCTTGTCAGGATCCGACAGCACCTCATAGGCCTCATTGATTTCTTTGAAACGCTCTTCGGAGGCCGCGTTGTCCGGGTTGACGTCCGGATGATATTGCCGGGCCAACTTACGGTATGCCTTCTTGATCTCTTCTGGACTGGCATCACGCTTCACGCCCAAAGAGCGATAGTAGTCCTTATAATCCATCGCGTCGCTCCCAACGCTTCGAGTGTCGCTTCCATGGCCGGCAACGCCGCGTCGCGTGCCGGCAACCGCCTACCGTACGAGCATATCACGAGCTCGTAGGTTTACCGTAAGATCGTCCTGAACGCGAATGAGGGCGCAGTCACCTGCGCCCTCACTCCATGGGTTCCCTGCCGCCGGCGCCAGGGCAGCCGGCGACCACGGTCGGGTGCGAGCCGGTTCAGGCCTGCTCGAACTCGCCCTCAATGATGTCTTCGTCATTAGGGCTGCGGGCATCGTCGCGGCCATTCGCCGCCGCGGAATCGGCCTGCGCCTGCTGGCCGAGAGCGTAACTCATCTGCTCCAGCTCCTCGGTCAGCCGGCGGATCGCCGCCGCGTCCTCGCCCGCCATCGCCTGGCGAAGCTGCTGAATGTGACTCTCGATGCGGCGACGGTCCACCTCGGGTAGACGCTCGTCAAGTTCGCTCAGGCGCTTCTCTGCGGCGTAGACCAGGCTGTCCGCCTGGTTACGCGCTTCGACAAGCTCCCGCCGGCGCCGGTCTTCCGCCTCATGCCGGCGAGCATCGTTCACCAGCCCCTCAACATCCTGCTCGGACAGGTTGGTCGTGGCTGTGATCTCAATGCTCTGCTCCTTGCCACTGGCCCGGTCGCGGGCCGATACGTTGAGGATGCCGTTGGCGTCGATGTCAAACGTCACCTCGATCTGCGGCACGCCGCGCGGAGCCGTGGGGATGCCGTCCAGCATGAAGTTTCCCAGCAGCATATTGTCGGCAGCCATCGGACGTTCGCCCTGCAGCACCTTGACATCCACGCCGGGCTGGCCGTCTTCGGCCGTCGTGAAGATCTGCGACTTGCGCGCCGGAATGGTGGTGTTGCGCGGGATGAGTGGCGTCAGCACCCCGCCCAGGGTCTCGATGCCCAGAGTTAGGGGAGTCACGTCGAGCAGGAGCACATCCTTGACATCGCCGGCCAGCACGCCGCCCTGGATGGCGGCGCCGAGCGCGACGACCTGGTCCGGATTGACGCTCTTGTTAGGCTCCTTACCCGTCAGCTCGCGCACGAGGTCCTGGATCATGGGCATGCGAGTCGAGCCGCCGACCAGGACGACCTCGTCCAGATCGCCGGCGTTGATGCCGGCATCCTTCAGAGCCTGCGTAAACGGCGCGCGGCAACGGTCCACCAGCGCCTCGGTCAGCTTCTCAAAGCGGGCGCGCGACAAGCGCATCTGCAAATGCTTGGGGCCGTTGGCATCCGCCGTGATAAACGGCAGGTTGATCTCGGTCTCCTGGAGCGACGAGAGCTCGATCTTGGCCTTTTCGGCGGCCTCGCGCAGGCGCTGCATCGCCTGGCGGTCCGTCGCCAGGTTGATGCCCTGGTCCTCACGGAAGGCCGTAATCATCCAGTCGACCAACCGCTCATCCCAATCATCGCCGCCAAGATGGGTGTCGCCACTGGTGGACTTGACTTCGATGACCCCGTCGCCGACTTCCAGGACCGAGACGTCGAACGTGCCGCCGCCCAGGTCAAAGACGAGGATGGTCTGGTCAGTTTTCTTATCCAGGCCGTAGGCGAGCGCGGCCGCCGTCGGCTCGTTGATGATGCGCAGCACCTCCAGCCCGGCGATCTGGCCGGCGTCCTTGGTCGCCTGGCGCTGGCTGTCGTTGAAGTATGCCGGCACCGTAATGACGGCCTTCGTCACCGAGTCGCCGAGGTAGGCCTCGGCGTCCCGCTTGAGCTTCTGTAGGATGAAGGCCGAGAGCTCCTGCGGCGTGAACGTCTTGTCTACGACGGGAACATGCACGCGGGCGTCGCCCTGCGGCCCGGCCACGATCGCATAGGAGACCATGTCAGCCGTACGCTGCGCCTCAGGCTCGTCGTGGCGACGGCCCATCAGGCGCTTGACCGAGTGCACCGTATTCTCCGGATTCACCACCGCCTGGCGCTTGGCCATCTGGCCAACCAGGCGTTCCTTCTTCTTGCTGAAGGCGACGATCGAGGGGCACAGCTCGCTCCCCTCCGCCGTCGAAATGACGACGGGCGCACCGCCTTCCATCACGGACACGACCGAGTTGGTCGTGCCCAGGTCAATACCGATGATCTTGGACATCTATTTGCCTCCGTTCGCAGTCGCGCGGCAAGGCCGCGTCATCGTAATGAACTATGCGATATGGCTTACCAGCGGTCGCGTGGCCGAGTTGTGCTTGAGCATTGCACGGCAGAGATAGGCTTGGCGCCCCGGTGGTCGCCCGGGGCGTTTTCGCGGACTACTCGGTTCAGTCGACCATGACGCCATTAGCATAGGCCACGGCCGTTTGAATACCGTATGAGGCCTATATGTATCGCATATGATGGCGGGGCCCGATCGTCGACTCCGTCGGCCGTTCGCGCCCCCGGCCGGGTGGAAAAAGTAAAAAGGCCCGGCGCAAATGCGCAGGGCCCGCCAGAGCTGTGATTGACAGACGCCTACTGGTTGTTGGCCTCGAGCACCTTGTGACCGTTCGTCTTGACGGCGATGCGGCGCGGCTTAACTTCCTCGGCCTTCGGGACGTAGAGGGTCAGCACACCCTGGTCGTAGCTGGCGTCGATCGACTCGTGGTCGACGCGGACCGGCAGGGTCACCGCGCGCATGAAGGTGCCGAAGCGGCGCTCGCGCAGGTGGAAGCGGGCATCCTCAGCCAACTCCTCCTTGGAGATCTCGGCTCGGATGGTCAACACGTTGTCATCCAGAGTGATCTCGATGTCCTTGGGGTCGATTCCCGGCAGTGACGCCTTCACCAGGAAGCCGTCCGGATTCTCGACCAGATCCAGGGCCAGGGCCCATTCATTCAGCTCGTTCCAGCGACTGCCCGGGACGTCCAGGGCCTCATTGAACAGGCGGTCCATCGCGTTGCGCATGGTCATCATCTCGCGCAGGGGGCTCCAACGAACAACAGTGGCCATTTTGCTACCTCCTCAGTCTTTGACTAAGTGTGAATCGGGTGTGTAAAGATGTCGTCATGCATTTAATCGCGCTCGCGTAAGAAAACTGTTTGAGCGATGTTAGAAAAACATCTGAGGGGGAATCAGCGCGGTGGGTTGGTCCGTCGTGTAATCAGGCGGTCGGGTGGTCTCCAGTGGTGAAGAGACAGCGCGCGGGCGGGCACGGCGGTTCCCCGCGCTGAGGACGCGACAGGGCGGATGTGTTGGCTGCCGGCAGGGTCTTTGCCAGTGCTCCCGGCGTCCGCTACAATCGCGCCGGTCCGGGTGACAGCGTCCCGGGCGACCTGCCCGCCCAACGACGGCGTCACGCACCCCTCTGGAGTCACCCCATGCCGCCGACACCCATGAAACAGCGATTGTCGCCCCGGCTCCTCTTCCTGTCGGCCGCCACGCTGGCCCTTCCCCTGCTCCTGTTGGCCGGCCTCTTCCTCCTGCGCCCGGCCCGCGAGGTGCGCGGC
>JBFGLK010000221.1:0-5917 GCA_041576195.1 Promineifilaceae bacterium (SeqCode) | reverse complement strand
GTTCAGCCGTCTGCAGGGCGGCCTCGGCCCGGCGCCCTGGTATTGCGGCACCGGCGTGGCGCCGGCCGACGTGGAACGGGCCATCGACAGCATCCGGGCCGAGATTCGACGTATGCAAGACGAAACCGTGCCGGCAGAGGAGCTGGCCGACTCGCAGGCCTTCCTCACCGGCTCGCTCCCCGTCAGCCTGGAGACGAACGACGGCCTGGCCGGGATCATCACCGACATGGAGCTGTACGGGCTCGGCCTCAACTACCTGCGGACCTACACTGACGAGGTCAATGCCGTGACCCCGGCGCGCGTCCAGGCCGCCGCGCGGAAATACTGGAGCGCGGACGAGATTGCGGTCGCGGTGGCCGGTCCCTGAGCGAGGCGAAAGATGGTGGCGGTTGGCGTCGACATGATTGAGATTGAGCGCGTGCGCCGGGTCCTGGAGCGCTATGGCGCCCGCTTCCGCGACCGCGTGTTTACCCCACGCGAGCAGGCGCACTGCGGCGATCGGCCGCGCAGCCTGGCCGGGCGCTATGCCGGCAAGGAGGCGGTCGCGAAGGCCCTCGGTACCGGCATCGGTGACGTCGGCTGGCAGGAGATCGAGATCCTCAGCGACGGGCGCGGCAAGCCGACTCTCGTGCTCCACGGCGCTGCGCTGGCCCTGGCACGCCGTCAAGGTTGGCAGGGCTGGGACATCAGCCTCTCCCACACCGAGACGCACGCCATTGGCTTCGTCGTGGCCACCGGCGGCCGGGCGGGCGGCACCCTCACACGATGAACGACGGCCCGGCCCACCCCAGCCGGCGTGCCCTGCTGGCCGTTCTGGCCCACCCGGACGACGAGTCCTACGGCCCCGGCGGCACCTTGGCCCGCTACGCCGCCGAGGGCGTAGACGTCCACGTGGCCATCGCCACCGACGGCGCTGCCGGCACCGCCGCGGAAGGGTACGAGGCCGTCCAACCGGAGCTGGCCGGCCACCGATCGCTCGAGCTGGAGCGGGCCGTCGCCATCCTCGGGGCGACGCTCCATCGCCTCGGCTATCGCGACTCCGGCATGCCAGGCAGCCCGGCCAACGACCATCCCCACGCATTCATCCGGGCCGAGACGCAGCGGGCGGTGGGGCAGATTGTGTACCTCATCCGGGAGATCCGGCCCCAGGTCGTCATGACCCACGACGAAACCGGCGGCTACTTCCACCCCGACCACATCCGCTGCTGGGAGCTGACCACGGCCGCCTTTTACGCCGCCGGCGATCCGGACGCCTATCCTGATGTCGGCCCGGCGCCCTTCCGGCCAGAACGGCTCTATTACACCGCCTTTTCCCGCCTCTGGGTCCGGATCATGACGACCTGGATGCGCCTCCAGGGCATGGACCCGACCCGCCTCGGCCGTAACCAGGACATCGACATGACCCGGCTGGGCCTGCCGCCGGCGAAGATCCACGCCCACATCGACTATCGCCGCTACTGGGACGTCAAGCGCCTGGCCAGCGCCGAACACGGCAGCCAGGGAGGCGGCACGGGTTTCTTCCGCCTGCTGCCCCGCTTCCTGCAGCGCCAGCTCTTCGGCACCGAGACCTTCCAGCGCGGCCATCCCCCCGTCCCCGATGGTTTCCGGGAGCGGGACCTGTTCGGTGCCTAAGGCACGACGGGCACCGGGTGACCGGGTCGGGTCGCCCGCTCGTCGAGAGGAGTCATCGATGAACCAGTTTCGCCGGGCCGTCCGCTTCGTGCTGTTCCTCACCGGGGCGGTGCTGGGCCTGCTGGCCACCGTCTGCCTCTATCTGGCCCGTTTCGTCCTGCATCCACCGCGCCAGGCGCTCTGGGCCACGCCCCGCCACTTCGGGTTGGATTATGACGAGGTGCGCTTCCCGGCGCGGGATGGCGTGCGCCTGTCTGGCTGGTTCGTGCCGGCAGCGGGCGGCATCGGGCGGCGGCCTGCCGTCGTCCTGGCGCACGGCTGGCCGTGGAATCGCCTGGGAAGCAGCGGTGGTGGGCCGCTGGAAGATCTGCCGGGCTCGCGACCGGTGGAGTTCCTGCCCCTGGTCGTCGCCCTGCACGAGGCCGGCTACCACGTGTTGATGTTCGACCTGCGCAATCACGGTGAAAGCGCCGCCGCCCCGCCGGTCACCTTCGGCTTCCTGGAGGCGAATGACGTCCTGGGCGCCCTCGCCTATCTCCAGGGACGCCAGGACGTGCATGCCGATCGCCTGGGTCTCGTCGGCTTCTCGCTCGGCGCCAACGCCATCCTCTTCAGCCTGGCGCGTGGCGCCGGCGTGCGCGCGGCTATCGCCGTGCAGCCGACCAGTCCGAAGGTATTCAGTCAGGGCTACAGCCGCTTCCTCCTCGGGCCATTCGGGGGACTGCTCGCCGCGGCGCTGCGAGCCGCGTATCCGGTGCTTGCGGGCGGGTTACGCTTCTCGGCCATCGACCCCGTCTTCGCGGCGGCCGCGGCCGGCCCCACCCCCGTCCTCTACGTCCAGGGCATGGGGGATCCCTGGGGCAGCGTACGCGACGTCACGCGCATGGTGGCCGTCACGCGCGGCGCGGTCGAGCCCCACTTCCCCCCGGCCGCCAACCGCTATGATGGCTACCAGTATGTCCTGGACAATCCGGCCGTGGCGCTCGATTTCCTGGCCGGCCGCCTGTGATCCCGCCCTTCTAGAACTGGAAGCCCTCGCGATACGGGACGATCTTGTAGCGGAAGTTGCCAACCAGGGCCTTCAGCTCCTCGTTGAGCGCCTGCCATGCCGGCAGGTCCGGCAACGCCAGCACCCGTTCGCGATCCGCCGACACAAAGCCAATGAGTCGATTGGGAAACGGCCCATAGGCGGTGTGCCACGCCTCGCTGATCTCCAGGCCCAGGCTCTGCATGGTCGGAATGTAGCGACCCAGGAAGAAGCGGAAGTAGGGGTTGGGCTCGCTGACATCGACGTCGTAGATCAACAGGAGCTTGGCTCCACCAGGCGATTCGCGCATGACCCCATTGTAGCCGCTCCCTGCCGGGCTTCAACTGGCTGGGGCGAGCGGGAGCGTGAAGCGGAAGGCGCTGCCCTGGCCATACTCGCTCTCGCAGGTGATCGTCCCCCCGAGGCGCGTCACAAGCTCGTGGGCAATGTAGAGTCCCAGCCCCCAGCCGGACTGTGCGCGCACAGCCTCATTCGCCGAGCGGAAGAAGAAGGTGAAGAGCTGGCGCTGATCGTCGGCCGCGATGCCCACGCCGTTGTCCCGCACGGTGATGCGCAGGTAGCCGGGGGACGCCGGCCCGGCCTCCGCTTCGACGGCGATGGCGCCGCCTTCCGGCGTATATAGATTGGCGTTGCTCAGCAAAATCGTTAGCACCTGGATCACGCGCTGGCGATCGCCTGAGGCAGGGGGGAGATCGGCCGGCACCGCCAGCCGAAGCGTCTGTCCGCGGCCGGCGATGGCGTCTTCCAGCTCCGCGGCCGCGGCGGCGATGAACACGCTGGGGGCCAGCGGCTCCACGGTCAGCTTGAGGCGCTCCGTCTGTATCCGGTTAATGTCCGCCAGGCTGTCAATGAGGGTGCTCATACGCGCGACGTTGCGCAGCACGATCCCCAGGAACTGCTTCTGTTGATCGGTGAGCGGCCCGGCGATCCCCCGGTGAACGAGGTCGGTGTAGCCCTTGATCGAGGTGAGGGGCAGCCGCAGCTCGTGCGTGACCAAGGACATCAAGTCGGGCCCCTCGCGATCGGGCCGCCGCTCGCCGACTAGGTCACTCATCCGCTTCTTTCTCCCGATAGTAGGCGCACATCGAGCGCAACGGACACCGAGCACAGCGCGGCGATCGCGCCAGACACACTTCGCGGCCGTGGCGAATCAGGTTCAGGTGCATTGCATAGTACGTATCCGGGGGCCCCAGATCCGCCAGCAGCGTGTGCGCCCGCTCGGCGCTCACGCGCGAGCCAATGAGGCCGAGGCGGCGCGTGATGCGATGCACGTGCGTATCGACGGGAAATGCCGGCATGCCAAAGGAGAACAACAGGACGATTGACGCCGTCTTGACGCCGACCCCTTTGATGGCAGTCAGCCAGGCGATTGCCTCCTCGGGCGGCCGTTCGGCCAGGAAGTCCAGCGTCAGCGCCCCGCGTTCCGCCATGATGATCCGGAGCGCGTTCTGGATGCGCGGCGCCTTCTGGTTCGCCAGGCCGGCCGGCCAGATCGCCTCGCGCACGGCCGCTTCCGGCGCCTCCATCACCGCCTGCCAGTCGGCAAAGCGTTCCTTGAGGCGACGGAAGCCCCGGTCGCGATTGACGTCCGACGTGGCCTGCGACAGGATGGTCGAGACCAGCTCGTCGACCGGGGGCAGATGAGGCCGCCACGCCGGCTCGCCATAGGCCGCGACGAGCAGGTCGTACACCTGGCGGTAGTGCTCGCGGCTCGCCGCCATCAGCCGGCCCCGCGGTGTATAATGGCGGCCGCGATGTGGGCCGACAGCCGATGACCGAGCTCTCCCGCGCGCAGTTCCTGCGCACCATGCCCGAGGCGGTCCTGCCGCACCTGCCGGCCGGGCTGCGCTCGATCACGCCGCGCCAGCCGTTCAACTGGCTCGTCCAGTTCCACTTTGGTGAGCCCCGCCTGCACTATGAGATCTCGCCGGTGCCGCGCCGGCAGGCGTGGGAGCTGGGGCTCCATTTCGAGGCCCGCGACAAAGATCTCAACCGTTATCTGCTTCTGGGTATGCGCCGTCATCTCTTCGAGATCAAGAATGCTCTGGGCACCGGCGTGGAGGCGGAGATGTGGGACCGCGGCTGGACCAAGGTTTACGAGACGGTGCCGGCAGCGCCCCTCACGCCCGCCTTTCAAGCGCAGATTGGCTCCCGCCTGGCCACGATCATCGTCACGCTGCACCCGATCTTCGCCACCTTACGCGCCGACGTGCGCGCCCTCCATCGCTGACACCGGTTCAATAGTAGCATCCCCTCTCTGGATAGCAAAGAGGCCGGTCCCGGGACCGGCCTCTTCGCACATTGGGACGGGCGCCATCGCTAGCGCTGTGCCAACAAATCGCGGATCTCGCGCAGGAGCACTTCCTCGGCCGGTGGCTCCGGGGGCGCCGCGGGGGCCTCCTCTTCCTTCTTGTTCATCGCGTTGACCTGCCGCACCAGCAGGAAAATGACGAACGACACCACCAGGAAATTAATGATGTGGTTGATAAACAGACCGTAATTGATCGTGACGGCGCCCGCCTCCTGGGCGGCGGCGAGCGTTGCGAAGGCGCCACCCTTCAAGACGACGAACAGGTTGGCGAAGTCGACCCCACCGAGCAGGAGGCCGATCGGTGGCATGATGATGTCGTTGACCAGCGACGACACGATGGGCCCGAAGGCGGCGCCCATGATGACGGCCACCGCCAGGTCAAAAACGTTGCCGCGCATGATGAATTCACGAAACTCTTTGATCACGATTTCCTCCTCGGAATTGCTCAGTTTGTCAGGCCTCGGGGCGCGCGTCGCGTTCCGGTGTCACGCGCCCGGGCAGCCGGATGTCAGTATGGCGCGGATCACTTAAAAGCCGCGTTAAGCTCGTCCGCGGTGAGGAATCCCGCGGCGCCCCCAGACTCCCCGATCTTGTGGCCAGCGAAATAGACGGCGCGGCCCAGCGCGTCGCGGGGCTCGCGGCCCTCGAGGACGCCGTGGACATAGGCGGCCAGCAAGGCGTCTCCCGCGCCGATGGTGTTGATGATTGGCCGGGAGCGTCGCGCCGGGGCGTGCCAGCGATCCCCGGCGGCCGTGGCCAGGAATGCCCCATCTGCGCCCAGACCGATCACCAACGCCTCCGGGCCATAGCGGGCCATGACCTGCTCGGCCCACGTCGCCGGCGCTGCCGGCAGGCGCTCGTGGCTCATGAAGAGCAGGCTGGCGCCCGCCATGAAGTCGGCGTTGTAGGCGTCCTCCAGGTCGTGG
>JBFGLK010000220.1:0-5919 GCA_041576195.1 Promineifilaceae bacterium (SeqCode) | reverse complement strand
CGCAGAAGGCGCGCAGGCTGGAGCGCGGGCGGTAGTAGGCCACCGCCCCAGGGGCGAAGGGGAACTCCCCGAACTGGCGGCGCAGGTTGAGGTCGAAGATCAGGTCCTCGCTATAGTCGAGCCATTCGGGGTAGCCGCCCACGGCTTCCCAGGCTGACTTGAGGAAGGCGACGGAGCGGCTGGAAGGCAGGAAGCGCCGGGGGTCGATGTCCGACTTCGCCGGCAGCACCGTGGCCCCCATGACGACCTCGAAGTCCGTGTAGGCATCGGGCTCAAACCAGCCGCTGACCACGGCGGCCTCGCCCCGGTAGATCGGCCGGGTCAGCTCCTCCAGCCAGTCCGGTCCCAGGACGACGCCGGCATCCGTACTGGCGATGATCTCGCCGCCGGCGGCGGCGATGGCCAGGTTTCGCCCCTGGCTGATGTTGGCGCCGGGCGCCTCGATCAGGTGCAGAGGCAGCCACTCCCGATAGGCTTCGATGATCGCCCGCGTGCCGTCGGTGGATCCGGCGTCGCAGATGACGACCTCGTCTGGCCATAACGACTGCCCCATGAGGGAGTCGAACAGCCGGGGCAAGGACCCGGCTTCGTTTTTCACCGTCAGGATGACGGAGATGGTTCGGTACGCACCAGCCCGCGCGTCGGGCGCTCCCATGGCCTGCTCCATGTTGACTGCGGCCTGGTCCGCCCATCTCCGCGGGGCGCCGCCAATCGGGGGTGGCGCGCCGCGGAGTGATTGGTTGGAGGACGGCGTCCAGGCATCCGCTCGGCAAAGATCATAACACGGGAAGTGGGGCCCGGTTACGCCGGGATGCCGGCAGGCGCCGGAAGCGCGTCGCGCGGAACGTCAGCCCACCTTGGCCGCGGCGGCGTCGACCGCCGGGTTCAGGATCTGCAGGGTCTCGTCGATCGTCTGCAGGGCCAGCCCATAGTTGAACTGGTCGACCTGGCCAGCGTCCTTGCAGGAGAGATAGGCGGGCCGGGTGCGGTCCAGCGAGTAGATGAATGAGAGGAAGTAGATGAAGTCGATCTCTTCCCAGTCGGGCGGCACGTCATCGTAGAAGACGCCGGAGTAGAGGATCGACTCGTAGGCCCGAGCGTAGGTAGCGCACGCTTCGGCATCGCCGGCGGCCGCGCCGTTGATGGCGTCGCGCATGGTATAGAGCGCACTGCGCAGGCGCGTCATGTTGTTGTACAGCGCCTGGGCGTCGAACGGGCGCAGCGGGAAGACCCCGAGGATGTCGTTGGGGTTGGACCGATAGAAGACGGTGATGTACTCCACCGTCGCCGTGGCCTCGGGCGTTGCCGTCGGCCAGGGGGTGCGCGTTGCCGGCACCGGCGTCGCCGTCGGCGTCAGCGACGGCGTGGGCGTGTTCGTCGGCGTCGACGTGGGTAATGGGGTCGGCGTGTCGGTCGGCGTCGCCGTCGGCGTCTCCGTCGGCGTGGGCGAAGGCGTGTCCGTGGGCGTCGGAGTGGGCGTCTCTGTCGGCGGAAGCGGCGTATTGGTCGGGGCCGTCGTGACCGTCGGCGCCGGCGTGTCGCTGGCGACCACCACGGGCGTGGCCTGGGCGACCTCCGCCGGCGGTCCTCCGCTGCAGGCGACCAGGGCTGTCAGCCCAAGCATCAGGCATGAAAAAAGCGCCACCGACCGGCGGCGCGCGGCACATTTCAACATGGTCCCTCCCTTTTGGCTATGGGTGGCTTTGCCACTGACATGGCTCTGGCCGATAACTCCCTCCTCTAACCATAATCGAACCCGGCCCGCAGTAACAGTGCCGATTGTCACTTTCCGGGCCCGCAGCTATAATGTTTTCCCTGAGTTGGGCGCTTAGCTCAGCCGGTCAGAGCGCTTCGTTTACACCGAAGAGGCCGGGGGTTCGAGTCCCTCAGCGCCCACTGGCGATGGTCGCGTCGTCCGCTTGTGCCAGTTACCCCGCGGGCGGCAATGTCGCTCCGTTTCGTATGTCGGCGCCTCCAAAGGGGCGGCATTGCCTGTATACAGAACGCATGGGGCACTCTCTCGCAGGCCACGCCAGCGCGCCCGCCGGACCCGCCACCGGTTTGGCCGGCATTGCCGGGTTTGCTATAATGCGTTTGTGACAAATTGCACACGTGCTGCCCGATAAACCGTGATGCAGGCTGCTCAGCGACCACACAATCTACAGGCAGGAGATAATCGTAGATGACAACTGCAACTGTCACTACCAGTGGGATGTCGAGACGCGAGTTTCTCTATTACATCTGGGGCGCCTCGATGGCCCTGCTGGGTGCACAGGGGACAGGCCTGCTGATCTGGTTCCTCATTCCGCGATTCCGCGAGGGCGAGTTCGGCGGCCGCTTCACCGTGGACGTGTCCGAAGTGCCGCCGATCAACGGCGAGCCGCTGGGGATCTCCGACGGCCGCTTCTGGCTGGTGAACCTGGACACGGGGGCCGCCGACGGCAGCGAGCGCATGTATCTTGCGCCGGACGAGGACGAGCCCATCGTCGGCGTCACTGCCATTTACAAGGTGTGCACACACCTGGGCTGCATTTACGCCTGGGTGCCGGCCAATAGCCGGTTTGAATGCCCCTGTCACGGCTCCAAATACCGTCTTGACGGCCGGCGCATCGAGTCGCCGGCGCCGCGGACGTTGGACCGCTTCGAGCTCAGTGCGCTAAACGAGGCGGGCGAGATCCTCGCCACCGCGAGCGAGAACGATGACGGTTTCTATCAACCTCTGGTACTGCCTGCCGGCACCGTCGCGCTGAGCATCGACACCGGCGCCCTGAGTCAGGGCCCGCGACAAGACCTGCTCTGTTCGTTCACCAATACCTGTCCCTAGCGCGCGTCCCCACGCCGCGCTCAAGCCCACGCCGCCTCGGGCACACAGCGCACCCGCCGCCCAACTGGGGCGCTGTCACCCGGGCTGAAGAGGAGTAGGTAGCACCATGGCCACTATCATCGACCAGGTCAGAGAGATGGGCCTCAAGCAGGCGCTCATCGCCAAGGCGGATGAAGCCGTCGAGCGGATGACCGCGGGCCTGAACATCACGGACATCCGCTCCATGCTGCGCGGCGACGAGCCACGGCGCCCGAACCCGCGCCTGCGGCCGCACGCCGATGGCTTCTGGTTCCATATCCGGCCCAGCTTCTACCACACCGAGGTCACCCACATCTACCCCACCTTCCGGCTGGGGTGGCTGTCGAGCTTCATGTTCGTGTGGGAGACGATCACGGGCATCTTCCTGATGATCTTCTACACGCCGGCGCCGGACATCGCCTACGGCAACATGTGGAACATCCTCGGCAACGTCCCCCTGGGCCAGCTGGTGCGCAACATGCACCGCGTCGGCGCGGAGGTGATGGTCCTGGTCGTAGCGCTGCACATGCTACGCACCTTCGTCACCGGTAGCTATAAGAAGCCGCGCCAGTTCACCTGGGCGACCGGCGTGCTACTGCTGCTGTTCACGCTGTTCCTGAGCTTCAGTGGCTACCTGCTGCCGTGGGACCAGCTGGCCTACTGGGCTCTGACCGTGTTCATCAGTGGTGGCGCCGCCGCGCCCGCGCCCGAGGTGGTCAACCAGAACATCCTGCTCATCCTGCAGGGCGCGCCCCAGCTCGGCGCCGGCGGTCTCCTTCGCTGGTACCTGTTGCATGTCCTGGTCCTCCCCCTGCTGACCGCTATCTTCTTCTTCGTTCACTACTACAAGGTGGTCCTCTACGGCATCTCGCTACCCCCGGGCCGTGAGGAGATAGGGGAAGATACGGCCAAGCGCGTGCCCCGCGACGAGCGCACCTACTTCATGCCCGACATCCTGACCAGCGAATTGATGTGGTCCGCGCTGGCAGTCCTCGTGCTCACCGCCGCCTCCCTCTGGTTCTGGGACGCTCCACTGGAGACACACGCCAATCCACTGGTGACTCCGTTGCACGTCGTGGCCCCCTGGTATCTCTCCTGGTCCCAGGGCTGGCTGAAGCTGGCTGACAAGACGATCGTCGTCGGCTTCATCCCGCTGCTGCTGGTTGCCTTCATCGTCATGCCCTACTTTGAGGTCGGCAAGAGCCGGCGCTACGCGGACCGTCGCGTCGGTCTCACCGTGTCGATGCTGTTTATCGCCGTCATGCTGGTTTCCAACTGGATGGGCTCGCCCGAATACCGTGTGGAGAGCTCTCCCGAGCAGGAGGTCAGCACCGAGCTCCTGCCCCTGGAGAAGCCCAGCGAGCTCAAGGCCGTGCCCTTTGAGAATCTGACGCCCGGCGTCTATCTGCCGGGCCAGGAAGTGGAGGGCAATCCACACCTGACGCTGGCGTTGGAGACGTTCGAAGAGGCGATGCAGTGGCACAGCTGCTACGTTAACGACAGTGACCGCTGGGACCACGCGTGCCGCATCGAAGAGATCCGGGATCCGGACACCGGCGAGATCACCGGGCGTCGCTACTCGACCAGTCTGGCCAGCAGCGCCATGCCCGACCCGTACGCGGAGTTGCAGATCAGCCGCCTGCAGGAAGATCTGGCGGTCTTGACCCTCCACTACGAGGTGGTGGATCCGTTCACCGGTCAGGTTTTGATCGGCTCCGGCAGCGACTACTCCGGCTATCGGCACGCCGAGGCTTACTATGAGGAAGAGTGTGCGTTCATCAACAAGGGCTGCTAGCCACGGCGTGCCGGCAGACCCTGCCCATCAGGGACTTGAGACACCGTCGATCCGGTAGAAGGAAACCTATCGCATGCTGCAAGTAAAAGTCCTCATCGGCACCATCGCCTTCATGCTCACGATGATCATCCTGGGCTTTGCCACGCTGCTGGAGCCGGCCCGCATGCAGCAGTATTCGGAGGCAGCCGAGGCCCGCTCGGTCGAAGCCGGGGCTCACATCTACTACTCCAACTGCGCCTCCTGCCACGGCGTCAACGGCGAGGCAAAGGAGTGCTATAGCTCGGCGACGGGCGAGCAGATCGCCTGCCAGGGCCTGCCCCTTAACAACCGCAGCCTGCTGTGCGGCGAGCCGTCCAGGCGGATGACCGACTGGGGCTGGCGCGGCACGAAGTTTGGCTTCGTGCAGTCCACGGTGGCCATAGGCCGCAACGGCGGGATCATGCCGACCTGGAGCCAGGTGTTCGGCGGCCCCCTGCAGGCCAACGAAGTGGACGACGTGTCCCGCTTTGTCCTCAACTGGGAGAGTGAAACGCTCTGCGCCGTGGCGTCCCCGGTCTTCCCGTGGCCGGAGGACCACCCGGACGCCTTCGAGGCCCTGCTGGCCCTGAGCGAGCTGTCCGCGGAAACGCAGCAAGTCTATGTTGACAACGAGATCACGCTGTCTCTGCCGCTCACCTATCCAGGCGATCCCGCCCGGGGCGCCGAGCTCTACGAGAGCTATGCGTGCAACACCTGCCACGGCAATCTGGCCGAGGTGGGCTCCAACCAGGTCGGCCCGTGGCTGGGCGCGCTGGTGGAGGAAGCCGATGGCCGGATCGCCGGCTACACGGCGGAGGAGTACGTCTACGAGTCGATCCTTAACCCCGGCGCCTTCATCGCCGGCAACTGCCCGCAGGGGGCGTGCGCCAACGCCATGCCGGCAAACTTCGGCGACCGCATGAGCGAGAGCCCGCAGGACATGATGGACATCATCACCTACCTGCTCCAGCCGTAGCGACCCACCGCGCCCCAAACCACACAAGGCCCGACCGCCACAATGGTCGGGCCTTTTTCTTGGTCCGCACGGACCGGCCGCCAATCCCGCAGTCCGCGAGAAACACCTCTGCACGCGTCGGGATGACGGCCGGCGCCTTGCCCCCGGCTATGGACCAGCCGACCACGCGACCGCTCGCCTTACGCCTTCAACTTCGTGCCGCAGTCGCGGCAGAAGCGATCGCCCGGGGTAACCGGTTGCCCACACTGGTGGCAGAAGCGGGCGCCCCCGCCGGACGGCGGCGCCGGT
>JBFGLK010000219.1:0-5961 GCA_041576195.1 Promineifilaceae bacterium (SeqCode) | reverse complement strand
TCGTCGCTGAGTTCGACGGCGGTCAACACCAGGTTGCCGGGGAGGCCGGCGATGACGTCGTTGATCGTCTCGGTCACCGTGCCGGCAGCCAGCAGGAGGATCGCCTGAGGCACGGCGACGTCGTTGAAGCTGGCCGCCTCCACGTCGATCTGGACGGCACCGGCCCCGTCGACGTAGGGGCGGACCTGGGCACTGAAGACGCCGGGGAGGGGTCGCACCACCGTGGCGGCCAGCTGGATGCCCGCCGGGGTGAAGTTGAACGTGATCTCTTGCATGGCCGGCGGGTCCCCGCCGGCGGTGCGGGCGAACTGCCGGGCGCGCAGAGCCTCGTTCCACTCGGCCTCGCCGATCGTCAGGCGGAACTCGCCATTGGCGTCCAGAGTGACGGCGGCCAGGCGCTCGTTGAGCGCCTCGATCGTGGTGACCCCCTGGGCGGCCAGCGTCGCCAGGGCGTCCTGCGCGTTGGCGCCCACGGTCGGGGCGGCGGTGATCAGGGCCTCAATCGTCACCTGTAGCGTGGGGACCGCGGCGGCGGCGGTGGCGGACACGGCTTCCAGGGTGGGGCCGGCGATGGCCGCGGCGGTGCCGGCAACGCCCTCGACCGTGGCGGCGGCGGACCCGGCGGTGGCGGCCGCGCTCTCCAACCGGTCGGCCGGCGACGTGCCGCCGAAGCCACAGGCCAGGGAGGCCAGCGTCAATAACAGAAGGAGGGGTAGAATGGATCGACGGATCATCGCTTTGCGTTCGGTTAGTGCAGCCGGACAGTTGCCGGCGAGTGTAATACGATTTGGGTAAAACCGGCAACGGTTGGTGAGGAAAGAGCTAGCGTCGCCGTGGAGAGGACAGGAGGATGAGATGAGTCAGATGTCAGATTGGGGGTTTTTGCCCGCGCCGTGGGCAGAGCGATTCGACCGGATCGACCGGGCCATCACGCGCTGGATGGCGCGCTATGGGCTGGTCCTTCTGCGCGTCGGTCTGGGGGTCGTGTTCTTCTGGTTTGGCGCCTTGAAGCTGGTGCCGGGCCTGAGCCCGGCCGAGGAACTCGTGCGCAACACCACCTACTTCGTCGATCCGGACTGGTTCATCCCCGTATTGGCGCTGTGGGAGATGGCTATCGGCCTGGGCCTGATGTTCGGGCTCTTCATGCGCCTGACGCTGCTGCTCCTCTTCCTGCAGATGCCCGGCACCGCGCTTCCCCTGGTCCTGCTGCCAGACGCCGTATGGACCCAGTTCCCTTACGGCCTGACGCTCGAAGGGCAATACATCATCAAGAACCTGGTCCTCGTGGCCGCCGGTCTGGTGCTGGGCGGCACCGTGCGTGGCGGGCGGCTTGTGGCAGAGCCGGGGAGCGAGAGCGAGAGCTAGCGTCAGGTGAGGTCGAGGACGCCTTTGTGGCCGGCCGCGTGCGCGGTCAGGATCCGGTCGGCGACGGTGCTGGGGGTGAGTGCGTTGGGGGGGAGCTTGAACGGCACCTTCTCCCAGAAGGGCGTGTTGACGGCGGCGGGCCGTACGAGCGTCACGCGCTGGCGCCGCTGCTCTTTGCCCAGCACCTCGGCGAAGGCTGCCAGACCGGCCTTGGCCGCCACGTAGGCGGAGAGGCCTGGCAGCTGCAGGCGCTCGGTGATGGCGCCGATGAAGATGAGGTGCGCCTCCGGGGCGAGCAATGGCTGGCTGTGGAGCCAGGCCAGATAGGCGCCGTCGAGGTTGGCGGCGCGCAGGCGGGCCCATTCGCCCGGCGCAAGCTGGGCCACACGGGTGCTGGCGATGTCGCCGATGGCGTAGACCCAGAGATCGACGCTCTCGACTTCCATGCCGGCAGCGTAGGCGGCCTGTTCCACGGTGTGTGGCTGACTGACGTCGGCGGCGAACGCCAGGGGCGCCAGATCGGCGATCGGATCGGTCTGACGGCTGACGCCGACGACGCGCCACGCTTCCGCCTGCAGTTTCTCTACCAGGGCGCGGCCGATGCCGCCGCCGGCTCCCCAGATCATGGCTGTTTTCATGGGACGTTCCAGAGGGATTTGAGGGCAGGCCGGGTAACGGCGAGGGCGTAGCCGGCCTGCCCGGGCCGCTTAACCTTGGACGACCAGGCGACCCTGCATCAGCGGGTAGTGCCCGGCCACGGTGCAGATCACGATGTACTCCCCGGGCGCATCCGGGGCGTTGAAGGTCACCGTCCGGGTCTCGCCAGGCTCGACGACGCCGGGGTCATAGAGCAAGATGTTAGCATTCGCCACGGCGTCAAACGGCACCGGGGGCTCCTCGCCCAGACGGACGATGGCCCAGTTGTGCTGCAAGGCGCCGGCGTTCGTCAGGGTCAGGCTGACCTCGGCGCTGGCCGGAACGGTCCAGACCGGAGGGTTGGCCTGGTTGTCGTTGGTGTCACCGTAGTAGATGTCGTTCATGGTGACCGAGATGGTCTGCGGCTCCGGCGCGCTCTCGCCGCCGCACCCGGCCAGCAGCAGGGCGGCCACGATCAGCAGCGCGGGGAGCAATAGGCGTCGCATAGTGATATCTCCTTCTCTCACGCGATTTGGCGCCGCGCGGGACGCGGGCCCAATTGGCAGGGCCGTCCGCCCGGCATATGCCGGCAGGCCCGGGGGCCCACCGGAGCAATTGTGTCTTCTATCACGAATTGTAGGGGGTAAATGGCCGGTCGCAAGGAATGGCTTCAACCCACGCGCCGGACGGTGATCCGCAGCTCGCCGCGCGGGAGTTGCACCGTCACGGTCTGGCCCGGGCGGGCGCCGAGCAGCGCCTGGCCGAAGGGGGACTCGTTGGAGATGCGGCCGTTGCCCGGATCGGCCTCGTGGACGCCGACGATGTGGTAGCTCTCCTCTTCGTCCTCGCCTTCCTCGACCACGGTGACCGTGCTGCCCACGCGCACCCGATCGCTCGGGCCGACGTCCTCGATGATCTCGGCCCGGCGCAACGCATCCTCGAGATCCCGGATACGCCCTTCCAGGAAGCCCTGTTCCTGCTTGGCGTAGTGATAGTCGGCATTCTCGCTGAGATCGCCCATGGCGATCGCCTTGCGCAGGCGCTCCGAGATCTCGGCGCGCTTCTCCGTCTTCAAAAGCGCCAGCTCTTCCTTGATCTTCTCGAGGCCCTCGGGCGTGAGGTATACCACTCTATCGTCCTGCATGGTCATCTCCAGCGATGCTTGGGGGGTGACGAAGGCCGGCTCACAAGCTGCCGGCGCTTCCGAGAGTCGGGCAGCCAGCTCCAGAGGGGAAGAGTATAGCCCAGAGCGACCCAGAGGGCGAATGCCCTTTGACATGGATGACGCACTGTGTTATATTATTCATAACGCAACGCGTCATAACACATTCTCCCGGCTCGCGGCTCCAAAGGGTTGCCGGCCGGGTTGAGGAGGTTTCGCAGATGTCAAAGACGAATGGCAACGTGCCGCAACTGATTAACGTGGTCGAGGAAGAGGCCGCCCGCACGGGCGGCGCCACCCGTCGCGTCCTCCTGGCCGCGCTCGGCCTGGTGTCCTGGGGCCAGGATCAGCTGGATGGGCTCCAGACCCGAGTCGAAGAGACGTTCGCCGACCTGGTGGAACGGGGCGAGGGGCTGGAGAAGGACGGTCGCCAGATGCTCGACGAGATGGCGGAGCGCCGGCGTTCTCAGGCCAAAGAGGCCAACGAGAAGCTGGAGAGCGGGATGGAGCAACGGGTCGAGGCGTTGCTGACCCGGCTGAACGTGCCCACCCGCGATGACATCAAGGAGCTGGGCACCAAGCTCAACAGCCTCAATCGCAAGATCGACGACTTGAAGAAGGCGCGCGAGGGCACGAAGACCGCGGCCTGAGTCACCGCCCGCTAGCCAGACAGAACGCAGACCCGCCTGCCCGGCGCCCCGGCGCCTGGCGGGCGGTTTTGGCTTGGCTCGCCCGGTTTGTCAGTGGGTGTGTTTGGCACTAAAATGACGGTGGGCGACCCGCAATCCTGGCGGGGCGGGGGGCTCGCTCCACGGACGTGGGAACAGCCATCCGGCCAGACGGGCGGTGGCGACTACTCGATCCTTCCGTGGCGCCAGGTACGTGGCCTCTGGTCTGGCGTGCCCTATCTATGAAGCGTTGCCCGGGCGTCGTGCCCACCCGGTAGACCTCAGCAACCAGGCCGACGGCAGGCTGGAGGAAACAATGGCTGTTGTCATCAAGCGCTACCCGAACCGCAAGCTCTACGATACCGAGGCCAAGCGCTACATCACCCTGGACGGGATCGCCCAGCTCTTGCGGGATGGCCACGAAGTGCAGGTGATCGACCATGCCTCGGGCGAAGATTTGACCACCCTCACCCTGACCCAGATCATCTTTGAGCAGGAGAAGAAGAGCAGTGGATTCCTGCCCCAGGCCGTGCTGACGGGCCTGGTCAAGGCCGGCGGGGAACGGCTGAGCTCGCTGCGTAATGCCCTGGCCACGCCGCTCGACCTATTGCGCCAGGTGGACGACGAGATCGAGCGGCGCATTCAGGTGTTGATCAAACGAGGTGAGCTCGCCGAGGAAGAGGGCCGCCGGCTGCGTGAGAAGCTGATCACGCACGCGCGTCGCGTGGTCGACGCGGCGCCGGGGGAGGAGGAGCTGGAGCAGATGCTGCGGGCGCGTGGGCTGCCTTCCCAACAGGATATCGCCCATCTGGCAGAGCAGCTCGACGCCTTGAACCGCAAGCTGGCTCACCTGAACGAGCTGGCGCATGAAGAGGAGCCCCGGGAGCGCAACTAGGCGCCATGCTCAAGATCGCCGGCTCAAACTCGCGCACATTCACCTTCCCGGCCGATGTAGACACTGCCTTGTGTTACTATCGTGACATCCCGCGCCTCATCACCTTCCTGCCCCACATTGAGCTGCACGAGATATTCGCCGACAACCAGTATCGCATGGTGTACAGCGCCAAGGAGATGGGCGCTTACACGATCACGATTTACGCGGATGTGCAGGCCACGGTGTTGGAGCGCGAGGGCATCATCCGCATTCTCCCCCTGAACGGGCACAAGCCCATGAAGTCCCGTGCCTCCTTCAACGCCACGCAGGTGCAGGGCTATTACGCCAGCGAGGGGATTTTCATCCCGGAAGGCGATAAGACGCTGATCGAATACACGTTTGAGTTACTGGCCGAGCCCCCGCGGCCCAAGGGGTTGCGCTTCATGCCCGGCGTGATGGTGGACGGCATCGCCCAGAACATCACGCACTGGCGCGTGCGCGAGATCGTCGACGGCTTCATCGCCAACTCGCTGGCTGCCTTTCCCACCTGGCAAGAGGCGCGCCGCGACGGCCATGCGGTTTGAGATCACGGTCAACGTCCAGGCGCCGCTGGAGCACGTCTGGCGCTGCCTGACCGATCCGGCGCTTGTTGGCCGCTGCGTGACGGGGCTGTCGTCGCTGACCGAGGTCGTGCCGGAGCAGGCCTATCAGGCGCTGGTGACGTTCCCGTTGGGGCAACGGGTGGTCGCGTGTCAGGCGGACCTGGCCTGGCTGAGCCGGGACGCGCCGCGGGCGGCGACGCTGGCGGTGCAGGTCAGTCTGGCGGGGGAGGCTGCCGGCACGCACGCCGTCAGCAGCCACAGCCGGCTCTCGCTCACGCCGGGGGAGCCGGCACACACGCAGGTGGCCTGGCAGATCGATATCGCTCTGCAGGGGGGCTTTGCCGGCATGCCGCCCCAGTTACTCCACCCCCTCGTCCAGAGGTACAGTGCTTCGTTCTTCGCCTGCCTCAAACAGGCGATCGAGGCGGGCATCACCCCCTGATTGCCGCGCCCGGCCGGTGCCTCAGGTGCGGGCCGGCTTGAACGCCCCGGCCACCAGCTCCCGCTTGTAGAAATCGCCCGTCTCCCCGGTGGCCGCGTACTGGTAGACGGCGGCCGTGTAGATGGCGCTCAGGGCGCTCTGCACCAGGCCGGTGAGCAGCAGGGCGACGATCAGAAGCAGGCCGACCGCGATGATCAGCGGCAGCGAGGCGC
>JBFGLK010000218.1:0-5961 GCA_041576195.1 Promineifilaceae bacterium (SeqCode) | reverse complement strand
GCGAATCGTGCAACGGTTGATCATCGCCGGCGGCGGCGGGCTGATCCCGGTCGTGGCCAGCGCTGTGTTGTACGACCCGACGATAGCCCCGGCGGAGCAGTCGTTCGACGAAGGGCTGGGCCGGCTGGTGGCCCTCCTCATGCGCCTGCTGCTACCGCTGACGCTGCTGGTGCTGGTCGTCTATCTGGGCTTCATCCCATTCAACTTCCGCGAGCCTTTCGTCAATCGCGACGTGCTGATCATCTACAATGGGATGCTCTTCGCCGTCATGGCGTTGGTCGTCGGGGCGACGCCCGTGCGCCAGGCGGACGTGTCGCCACGCCTTGGCGGCTGGCTCCGCCGGGCCATCGGCGCCGTCGCGATACTGGCGTTGTTCGTCAGCCTGTACGCGCTGGCCGCCATCCTCTACCGGACGTCCCTGGACCGGTTGACGCCCAAGCGCTTGGCCTTCATCGGCTGGAATGTGATCAACATCGGCCTGCTGTTCCTGGTGGCGCGCGCCCAGTGGCGCCCCACATCGGAACCGTGGCTGGACCGCGTGTTCCGGGCTTATCGCCGCGGCACCGTGGTCTACGCCGCCTGGTCACTGGTCGTGGTGCTGGCCCTGCCATGGATCTTCGGCTTTGACCGGGCAGCGGTCGAGACCCTGCCACCGGCGTTGCAGGACATCGTCTACGAGTACGCGCAACCGATCCTGCTCAAGTGCCCGGCGAGCCCGCACATCTACTTACTGGAGGATGGAACGAAGCGGTGGGTCGACAGCATCGAGACGTTCAACGAGCGCGGCTATGTCTGGCGGGACGTGCGCTCTGTCTCCTGCACCGACCTGCGCGCGGTGCCGAATGGCACGTCCATCCCGGCGGGTGCCGGTGCGCCGCCAACACCATGAGCGGCCCCGGCCCGCGCCGGGGGAGGATGAGTCCCGGTGGGGAGCCAGCCCATGCTCAGTGCACCGAACAGGAGATGCAGGGGTCGTAGGCGCGCACCAACATTTGCGCCTGCTTGCTGATCGTCGCCTCGGCGAGGCCACCGGCGGCCATCGCCGGCACAAACGCCAGCAGGTCGCGCTGAATATTGGCGTGATTCTGGCCCGTCGGGATGACGCAGTCGGCGCGTGCGATCACGCCGTCCTCGTCTGTCTCATACCAGTGATAAAGGATGCCTCGAGGGGCCTCGACGGCTCCGACGCCGGCACCGGCTCGCACCGCATAGGGGGCCATAAACGCCGACAGGTCGGCGTCGAGCAGCTCGACGATCAGCGCTCGCGATTCGTAGGCGACGTGGAAGCACTCCACCAACTGGGCCAGGTTGTGGTGGAACGGGTTGTAGTCTGGCGCGACCAGCCCAAGCTCCGCGGCGACGGCCCTGGCCTCTGGGTGCAGCCACTCGTGGTTATTGTTGAAGCGGGCGAGGGCGCCGACGGCGAACGAGTCACGGCTCAGACGGCAGTGCTTTGAGGTGGAGCCAGACACCAGGAACTCGTTGGTCATGGCCTGGTAGCCGTCCTCGCCCAGGCGCACGCCGTCGCTGGAGAAAAGGTCGCCGCCAATGAAAGGGTAGTGGCCCTCGGCCCGCAGGGAGACGAACTCCGTCTCGCGCACAAATTCCGGCAAGGCCAGGCCCTTGAAGAGATCGAGCGCGTCCCACAGGGTAGGCAGGATGCCGTCCAGCTCGTCGAGCAGCTGGCGAAGCTGACGCTTCCGCGGCACCTGGGTCAGGCCGCCGACCTGGATGACCATCGGGTGGGAGGTTCGCCCGGCCAGCAGGTCGGAGGCGCGGTTGGCGTAGCCCTTTAGCCGCGTCGCCATCTGCACGATCTCGGGGTGCGTGCCGAGGACCGGGATGACGCTGCCGGCATCCAGGAGATCGGGGGCGACCAGAAAGAACAGATGGAGTGTGTGGCTCTGGAGCGTCTCGGCGTGCTTGGCCAGCAGCCGCACCTTCTCGGCCACGGGCGGCACCTCGATCTGCATGGCGCGCTCCGCCGCCCGGGCGCTGACCAGCGCGTGGGAGATAGAGCAAATGCCACAGATCCGCGCCGCCAGCAGTGGGGCCATCTCAATAGAGAGCCCGCGGAACATGACCTCAAAGAAGCGGGGGGTCTCGACGACGTCCCAGGCGCATTCGGTCAGCTGGCCGTTCTCAATGCCGATGCGGATGTTGCCATGCCCCTCGACGCGGGCGATATGCTCGACATTGATCTTAATGGGTGCTTCCAGTTCGATCTTCATTTTGAACCTTTCATCGTGTCCACGGGGTTTTGGCGCTCATGCCGGGTCGGCCGGCGCCAGGACGGGCATGGTCTCAACGCGGCCAAAAGCGTTGAAGAAGCTGGCGCGCTCGGCGATCTGGCGTTCCGAGAAGCCGTGCTCGCGCAGAATCTGCACCAACGACTCGACGTTAGACTCCGCCGCCGGGCCGCGACACCCCCAGCAGCCAAAGCGGTTCCGCGGGCAGATGGCGTTGCAGCCACCCCGGGTCACCGGGCCCAGGCATAGACGGCCCATGTCGAGCACACAGGCGTTCACCCGCTGCTTGCACTCATAGCAGACCGGGTATTGCGGGAGTCGAGGCTCGATGCCCAGGATGAGGTGTCGCACCAGCCACTCGAATTCCGGCTTGGAGATGGGACAGCCTGGCAGCTCGATGTCGACGGGAACCACATCCGAGACCCGGCGTACCGGCCCGCAGGCGACCGGGTGCTCGCCATAGACGGAGCGCACGGCCTCCTCCAACGGGAAACGGGCGCGCAGGTTGTGAACGCCGCCCAGGCAGGCGCACGCCCCCATGGCGACGAGGATCTTCGCCTGCGCCCGAATCGCGCGGAGCGTCGCGGCTTCTTCTTCGGTGACGATGCTGCCCTCGACAAAGGCGATGTCGTAACCGCCGAGCTTGTCGGACGAGATGAGGCGGAACTCCCGGATCTCGACGGCGCTCAGCAGGTCGCCGAGCGTTTCCTCTTTGTTGGCGATCTGGAGTTGGCAGCCCTCGCAGCCGGTGAAACCGAAGACGCCGATCTTTGGCTTTTCCAGTGGGATTCCCAGGTAATTCATAAGCTTACTCGCGCGGTCGCGTCGACCGTCGGGCGCCGCCCGATCAGATGGCTTCCTTGAGGTTCATCACCGTCCAGTAGTCGAAGACCGGGCCATCCAGGCACGTGAAGGTGGAGCCGACGTTACAGCGACAGCATTTGCCCATGCCGCAATGCATCCGGCGCTCCAGGGAAACGAACATGCGCTGGCGCGGCAGCCCGAGGTCACTCAGATGCGTACACACGTACTTGAACATCACCGGTGGCCCGCAGACCACGGCAAATGTGTTGTCCGGATCGACGGGGACCTGCTCGAAGAGATCCGTGATCATGCCGACCGGGCCGGTCCACTGCTCGTCCGGGTACTGCACGATAGTCAGGATTCGCAGACCGTAGATCCGGCGCCACTCCTCGACCTGGTAGTCGAAAAGGATCTGCGACGGGTCCCGGGCGCCATAAAGGATGGTGATGTCCCTGAAGTCGCTGCGATGCTCATTGCCCCAGTAGATGGTGGAGCGCAGCGGGACGATGCCCAGGCCGCCGGCGATCAGGAGCACGTTGGCGTCGGCCATCTCCTCCATGGGAAAGTGGGTGCCGAATGGTCCGCGAATACCGACGTAGGCACCGGCCTGGAGCCGGTGCAACATGCCGGTAACTTTGCCGACCCTACGGACGCACAGCTCCAGGAATTCCCGATTGGAGCTGGAACCCGAGATGGAGATGGCCACTTCACCGCAGCCGGGGAGCTCGAGCATGACGAATTGACCCGGCAGGAAGAAGAAGTTCGCCCGCTCGGCCGGATCGCAGATGCGGATGTGGAAGAGTTTCTCCTGCTCGGTGAGGGGAATCGCCGCCACGACCTGGGACTTCAGGCTCCGTTCGGTGGGGATGCGCTCAGTCTTGCGGTTGAAATCCGGGGGCCTGGACATGAAAGGCTCCCGGTTGATATCGTGATGCGGAATCTGGAGGGTCATCGTGTCTCAGCCTTGATCAGGTCCTCCATCACGGCTTTGGGGTTGATCCCCGCCAGGCAGGCGACGCCACAACGATTGCAGCCGACGCACAGGGACTGGTTGAACGCCTCGACGAAGCCCTTGAACTGGTGGTAGTAACGGTACTTCAGACGGATGTGCGCTTGCGGGCGAAAGTTGTGGTCGCCAGCCACCGCCGCGAAGTCAAGGAGGTTGCACGAGTAGAGATGGCGGCGTTTGGTCGCCTGCGTAAATGTCAGGTCGACTTCCTCGTCGACGCCGTAGCAATAACACGTCGGGCAGACCATGGCGCAACTGCCGCAGCTCAGGCACTTGGCCCCCCACTTCTCCCAGACGTCGGACTCGAATTCCAGGTCCATGAGCTCTGGCATGATGGTGACGTTGACCTGCGTCTTGAACTTAGACTCAATCCGTTGCTTGACCTGTTTGAAGCGCCGCTGGTCATCGTCCGTGACTTCCTCGCCGCCGTAGCGGTTCACGATCATGAAACCGGTGTCCGAATTGATGGCCACGAAGTAGCGCTCGCCGATGTCAGTGAGGAACAGGTCGAAGCCACTAAGGGCCACATTCGCGTTCATGGAGCGACAGAAGCAGTCGTCAAGCGGCTCGTGGTCCAGGCCAATGATGATCGTGTTCCGCCGGCGGGCGAAGTAATAGGGATTGGGGTAGACGCTCTTGACCATCACTTCGTCCAGCTTGCGCAGGGCGTTGATGTCGCAGGCGCGCATCCCGATAATGACCCGGGGATGGATCGTGTACTGGATGCGCTGCTCCCAGTCGCCGTTCCCGAGCACGTAGGAGGCCAGGTCCTCTTTAAACGGGAGGAAGAAGTTCTTGGGCGAGCTATAGGACCGGGTGTAGTCCATCTGGAGCTCGTCGAAGTCGTTCAGTTTGAGAAAGCGGTATAACTTGTTGCCGTGCCGATCCTGATCGCGCCACTTGGGGCCGATGACTTCGTTGCTTTCCATCAGGCCCTCGACCATCCGCCGGAAGTTCTGCTTGGTAATCGTTCGGTATAGCATGGCCAACCCCTGAAGCTCCCTGGATTCCGCCGTCGTCCCACCGCTCAAATTGTAAAGGAAAGCGGCGGGCCGGCCGATGACAAACGTCACATCGGCGACAGTCGAATGTACTGAGTCGGTGGGGGCGTCGGGACACTGCGGGTTGGCCCGTGCCGGCAGCCGGGCCAACGCCCGCGGGCAGCGCGCGTGGCGGGGGTCGGCGCGTGGTCGCGGAGACCGAGCTACGCAGGAGTACCGGGCGGTGGCCGACCGCCGGCCCCATTGCGTTGCGAGACCCACCGCATCCGGTTGAGGAAGTCGGCGACTTCCATCGTCGTGAAGCGGAGGTCGGCGGCGCGCAGCTCGTTCGGTCGACCCTGGGCACGCAGTCGGGCCAGCGGAAGCTGTGGGTCTTCGCGGGTCTGGTTGACGGCGGCGATGAGGTAGGCCTGAAAGCGGGCCAGGTCATTGTGGTCCTCGTCAAGTGGCGGCCAGGCCACGTGGCAGGACGCTGGCGTTTCGTGCCGGCAGCGCGCTACCCACTCGCCGACGAGCGTGGCCTTGCCGAAGCCGGCCGGCGCGCAGACGAGGATGAGCTGGTGGTCAGATCAGACGCGGGGTTGAGCCGATCGACAAGGTGGGGCTGCGAGACGTGGTCGGGCCGGACGGGAGGAACGAGACGCTAGCTCTCGGGCAGGTGCTGTTCGATGCTGTGACGGACGGCGTACGTAGCGGCCTCGATGCGGTTGACCAAGCCAAGCTTGGCCAGAATAGCGCTCACGTGGTTGCGCACCGTCTTCTCGGAGAGGTCGAGGGCCTGCGCGATCTGCCCATTGGACTTCCCCAGGCTCACCTCATAAAGCACAGTCAACTCGCGTAGCGATAGCTCGCGGAACGCCTCCGTCTGCATTTGCGATTCGTGATAGCGGATGTGTTC
>JBFGLK010000217.1:0-5971 GCA_041576195.1 Promineifilaceae bacterium (SeqCode) | reverse complement strand
CCCGCGCGACGGCGTGGGATCGCCGCCTGACTGCCTCCACCTCGCTGTCAGTGACCGCCCGCTCGAAGCTTCTGAATCCCCCCAGGGCAAAGCCGTGAAGGGCCGCGAGGTCGTCGATCTGTTGCACACGGCCAAGGTCGATCGCCCGGCCAAGCGTATACGGCTCGAAACGTCGCTCGAGGGCCAGGGTCATCGTCTCCGCCATGCAGGCATATGCCATGCTCGGTGGGAAGCCGAAGTCAAAACCGAAGTCGGGCGGGCCGGGCACGGCCACCATGCCACCCTCGATGACCAAGACGTCGGGACGGGCCGAGGCAACCTGGCGGGAGACGTCGCGTGGCCTGGCCACGTCCAGGACCACGGCGCCGGGGCGCAGGTGGCCGGGCTCGATCAGCGTCTCCAAGGCGCTGCTGACACTGATTACCAGGTGGGCGTCGCGCAGGCCGTCGAGCGTGGTCGCAATAGTGACATCTCGGCAGCCAGCAGCGCGCACCCGCGCGGCCACACCCTCCAGCGCTTCCGGTCGCCGGCCGATCAGGCGGACGCCAGCGACATTGGGGGCGAGCAATTCGGCGCAGACGCCGCCGATGGAGCCGGTGGCTCCGACCACCGCCAGCACCGCCGCTGGCAGCGGTTGGCCCAGGCGCTCGGCGGCGCGGCGGATCGCCCTGGCCGCCATGGCCACGGTCAGGCTGTTGCCGGTAGTGACCGGAATGGACAGGCGGCGGGCGACGGTGATGCCGGCATCGCCGACGACTGACGTAAAGGCGCCCAGGCCAAGCAGGCGCGCCCCGAGCCGCTCCGCCAGACGTCCCGTCTGCGCGATCTTGTGATAGACGACCGGCAGCGGCAGCCGCATCAGGCGCGACGACGTCAAGGGGCAGGCGACAAACCAGCCATCGGCGACGACGTCCGTAGCCGCCGAGCGGACGCCGCGAATTCGGCTGACCACCACCGGCGGGAATACGACCGAAAGCGCCTCGATGATCGGGCGCGGCAGGCGGCCAAGCGCCGGGAACTTCCGGCCGACATCCCGCTGCGGGTCAATCGGGTGGATGACAAAGGCAAACGAACTGTCCATGATGTCAGTATGAGGGTATGCCCCGGCACCCCCGATCGTCAATAGGAAGAGTGTCCGCACCGGAGTGGGTAGGCCATTCCGCCGGTACCGGCGGGCCGTTTCGGAGGGGTCTAGGGCTTCAGCGGACGGCGGCGGCCAATGGCTCGGCCTGGACGAGACCGTGTTCAGGCTCCTGGCGGGGATAGAGACGAGGATAGGCATAACGACCGCGAAAGGTGTGGTGGTCGCTATGTTCATACCGAACGTCGCGGTCGATGAAGCTGCGCTCATCCCGGGCAAGCAGGACGACGTCCGACTCGACCGTGCGTGCGGGCATCAGCGTCAGGCCCGAGCTGAGGCGGCAGTGGTGCCCGACGCAGCCCCCGAGGACGATCATGCCCGTCTCCTCCAGGCCAAGAGGGCCCGTGGCGCGCAGTGGTGCCGGCACGACGTTGAAATCGGTGAATGTGGTGCCCGCGCCGACGAAGGAGTCGCGCCCGATCACGCAGAGCTGCAGGCAAGTGTTCTGGGCCACCATGGAGCGCTCCATCAACGTAGTCATGAAGAGCGAGGACCGAAAGGGCAAAAAGCAGCCGTCGCCGACAACGCTCAGCATGAGCTGGCAGCCCTGCGAGACATTGACGTTGTCGCCGATGATGCAGTTGTCGATGACCGCCCCTGGCCCGATGGTGACGTTGTTGCCGATGGTTGTCATGCCGTGGATCACCGCCGACGGGTCGATGCTGCAGTTGCTGCCGACCCGCACCACCGTCGAGGTGTCGAGGACGTGCTTCTGCTCCCAGATGGCCGAGAGAAGTATCTTGAGCTTGGTGCGCCAGTCGGTCGACACGCGCTCTTCCGTGAGGACCCCGCGAGCGAACACGCCAAAGAGAACGTCCACGATGAACACGTGTATCCAGCTCTCCAGTGAAACGAAGGCTTTGCGCGGAAGCTGATAGACGAGGTCCCCGGTATCGGTCGCCATATAGGGCGGCACGTGATAGTAGCCGATCTCGCGCGCCTCGGTCTCTATGATGAGCGGTCGGGCGACGTCGACCTGGCCCACACCCTGTGGCAGGTACCACATTTCGGCCAGCACGAGCGGGCCGCGCCGGTCGAAGTTATGCGCCAGCGGGAGCATGTGCTGCCGGACGGCCGGATCGTCGCGGTGAAACGCCAGCCGGACCGGCTCCTTGCCAACGCGCGCCCGGGCCACGAACTCGTCCACCAGGTCCCGGTTGAAGTAGATGTTATCGCGATGAGCGAGCGCCTCGACCATCTCCGCGCCCTCGACGAGAGTCGCCAGCGCCCAGTCCGGGTACTCTCGTTCTTCGGCGAATAGACCGGCCAGTAGATCGCGTTGGTGTAGCCAGAGCGGCTTGTTCTGCACCCGGAGATCACGCGCCGGCTCATTGAAAGGGTAGATGTGGCGAGTATCGTTTATGATGACGCGGCGCATGGGATGGCTCCGTTCGGTCGCGCGTCAGTTGTGGGCTCCTGTTCGAAAAAGCGGCGCAGCGCGTGCAGGAAGCGTTCCGGCTCGTCGACCATCGGGAAGTGGCGTGACTGTAGGAAGTGGCGGACTTCGGCGTGGGGCACGACCTGCTGCAGTAGATCCGCGTTCCGCGGGGAGACGATATTGTCATTGGCGCCGAAGAGGCCCAGGGTGGGCAGGCTCAATGCCGGCAGCGCTGGGCGCAGGTCCGTATCCCGCAGATCTCCAATGCTGCGAAAGAAGGAAGTCACACAAGTGCGCTGGACGTCGCGCGAGATCATCTGCTGGACGGTCTCGGAGTCGCCGGCAAGCAGGATGTGCATGATCAAGCGCAGGATGACGGGGTAGCGCCACACCGTGTTGGCGATCCAGCCGTAGCCGGCCAGCTGCAAGAATGGGTTTAGCGTCGTGCCCACCACGGGCGAGCCGACCATGGCCACGCGTTCGACACGGTCCGGGTGGCGGAGGGCGAACTGCAGGGCGACCGTGCCGCCCATCGAGTGGCCGGCGATAGGCGCCCGGGCGATGCCCAGGTTGTCCATGAACTGGCGCACCATCTCCACGTAGGTGCCGAGGTCGAATGCCTGACTGTTTCCCCCGGCGGAGTCGCCAAATCCCCAGAAGTCCAGGGCGTAGACGCGCAGGCGCCGCCCGGCGGCAAGGGCGATCATCGACTCGCGCCAGACGGCCCACGAGTTGATCCAGCCGTGAAGCAAAATGATGGGCCGGCCCCGTCCGATGGTCTCGAAGTGGAGCAGGCCCCTGTCGGTCACAATCGAGCTCACGATACCTCAATCTGAGCGAGTCGCCCTGGTGGGCCCTTCGCCCCGAAACAATCGATACGTCGTCCTGTCGCCGCGACAACCCCCGCCGTCGGCGGCCGGGTTACTCCTCGATCTGTTCGAGGATGGAGTAGAGAAGCTCCAGGAGTACGTTCTTGACGCTCTCCCGGTCCTTGGCCACGCAGGGCAGCACTTTGACGTCCGGCTCGAGGCGCAGGATGATGCGAATGTCCTCCGGCGACCAGGCATCCTCCTGGTCCTGCTTGTTGGCCGCGACCACGTAGGGAGTGGCGGCGAACTGGCGGAAGGTCTCCAGGATACGCTTGGCCTCGCGGAACGTTTCGGGCTTCGTGCTGTCCAGAAGCACGACGAATCCAAGCATGCCCTCCGACAGGATCTCCCACATAAAATCGAAGCGACGTTGGCCGGGCGTGCCGAAGAGGTAAAGAATCAGCTCTTCGTCATCTTCATGGTCCTTGCCGACGGTGATGCGGCCGAAATCCATCGCCACGGTGGTGCGCTCTTTGATCGCCTCGGCCTGGCTGGTGATCTTGCGTTCGGTCGAGACGACGTCGATCTCGCTGATCGCGCCGATGAATTGGGTCTTCCCGGCGGAGAAGGGGCCGGTCACCACCATCTTGACGACTTGCATGAGCCTGTTGCCCTGTCCTGTCTGTGCCGGCGACCGCGCGGCGCGCTGCCGCACGAACCCGGCTAGAGGTTGCGTATCCGATTGATGAGCCGGTGCACGACCGAGCGTTTCACCGAAGGCGTGATGGGCGGCGGCGCCTGGCTGGTGGCCGGCGGGGTCGATGGCGTCCCGCGCGAGGCGACCGCCTCGGTGCGCGCCGGCCGTTCCGCCCGCGGCGGGGGCGGGGGCACCGGCCGGCCGCTCTGGACGATTTCCACCAGCCCGGCCTGGAGCATGCCATAGACGATGCGCCGGATCTCGAAGTCGCTGAGGCTGTTGGCCCGCGCAATCTGGCGAATCGTATTGCGCGGGCTGATGAACGAGACCACGCGCCATTCCTGCACGGTGAGGTTAATGTTGCGCAGGCGGGCGTCTGGTTTATCCGTGAAGCGCAGCGAAATGTCCAGGTCGGGCAGCTCCTCTTGCAGGCGTTCCCACTCCTTGAGCCGGCGACTGCCCTCCATGATGACGCCGTCGAGGTCGATAGGGATGGTGATGCGGTCGTCGGGCGGCATTTCGTTGGCGTCGAAGCGGAAGCTGCCATCGCCCCAGGTGAACAACCGGAAGACGATGTCCAGGATGCCCTGGCGCACGCTTTGGATGATGTCGCTTTGCGTGACGTAGCCGGCCTGAATAAGCAGGTGGCCGAGCTGTTTTTCACTGGTGCCTTTGGCCCGTTCTTCGATGAAGCGGGCTTGCTCGCCAGACAGCTTGCCGGCACGATGCAACATCGTCGCCAGGCCGGCGCTGCCGTTCTGGCCCTGGCTGGCGTAGATCAGCTTGCCGTTGCGGAAGGCGACCTGGGCCAGGTCTTCGCTGCGCAGGGTGAGCGTGCCCGTCTTCCGCGCCAGGTTGATGAGATTGAGGAGCTGCGTAGTGGAGAAATCGCGCAGATTGCCTTTTAGGGCCATGTTTCTCGCTCTGACGTGCGTTTGATTGCGCCACAGACCCGCGGGCGCCCCCGGTGCTCAGGAGAGTCGGATGCGCCTGCGGTGAGCCTTCCTGCCAATGGTCTTCCCTTCCTGATCCAGGCGTCTGCGGGCAGGCGGCGGGCGGCGCCGCTGGATACCGGGCGCCGCATGCGACGAGTGCCTGCCCGCAGGGTGTCTGAACCTACCCTTTGTTTACTCTGAGACGAGCCAAAAGACAATGGTACTTTTGGCGATTTCGCCCGGACCGCGGTCCCTGACGGACCGGCTGGCGGCGGCGCCGCCAGAGCGCCCCGAGTGTTCACGAGACCCCGCGGAATCGGTGGACCTGCGATTGACGCTCCCGGCACGCCAGACTACAATGGCCTCAACTCGCGGGGCGGTGGCGAAACGGCAGACGCAGCGGACTTAAAATCCGCCGGGGGTGACCCCGTGTGGGTTCGAATCCCACCCGCCCTACCACCCTTCCTCGACGTCGCCTCGGTGCCGGTGCCATGCCTTTGAAGCCAACCACGCCAACACCAGTAAACCTGCCCCCCTTGAGCGCATATGCCGGCAGCTGACGATTTCGTGGCGGCGCTTGCGGAAGCCTGGGAAAGCTTCCACATGGCCGGCAATGCCAGCGTCCGGCCACCAACCGTCGTCGTCGGCGTTTCTGGCGGCGCCGACTCGCTCGCCCTCTGGCACGGGCTGACCGCCGGCGGGCTGCACCCGGTTGCCGGGCTCGTCGCGGCCTCCCTCGATCACGGGTTACGAGCCGAAGCCGCCGCCGACGTCGCCTTTGTCCGCGAGGTCGCGGAGCGCAGCGGGGCCGCCTTTCGTGCACGGAGGGTAAACGTGCGGGCATTGGCCCGCGCCCGCGGCGCGTCAATCGAGGAGGCCGCGCGTGAGGCCCGGTACGCGTTTCTCGCCGACGTGGCCCACTCGGTCGGCGCTCGCCACGTGGCCGTAGCCCACAACGCCGACGATCAGGCCGAGACCGTGCTGCTGCACCTCTTGCGGGGCACAGGTCTG
>JBFGLK010000216.1:0-5977 GCA_041576195.1 Promineifilaceae bacterium (SeqCode) | reverse complement strand
TACAGGTTGCTTGCGGAAGGGTTGGCGGCAGGTTACAGGGAGCGCGGACTGGGGATCGGGGATCAGGGATCGGCGGCCCGCGCGGCCAGCAGCTCCCGGTGGTCGCTCACGTTCTGCAGGTACGACGCCCGAATCGCCGCGTCGGGCAGGCGCGCCGCCCGCGCCTCGAGCCGGGCGCACGCCTGCGCCAGCAGCGGGCCGGCCCGGTCATCGCCGGTCGCCCGCAGCACCGCGTAGGCCAGCCGGTAAACGCGAAACGGCCGCTCCGCCCCGGTCACTTCTGGGTCGCGTTCCAGGTGGGTCAGTACGACGGCCAGGTGCGCCCGGGCCTCGTCGAGGTCGCCGATCGCCAGGCTTGCCTCGGCCAGCCCGGCGCGGTCTTCCAGCGCGTGAACCAGCGCCTCGGCCGCCTCGTGCCGCTCCAGCGCCGCCGCGAAGTGGTCGCGGGCCAGCTCCGGCTGCTCCTGGCGCCCGGCCAGGATACCCAGCTCGCACAGGATGACGCCCTCGGTGTCGGTGGCCGCCAGTTCCCGGGCGTTGGCCAGCGCCTGCCGCAGGAAGGCGTCGGCCTCCTCGTAATGGCCCTGGTCGGAGGCGATGACGCCCAGGTTGATCAGGCACAGCGTCTCCCAATGGCGATCGCCGATCGCCTGCTGGATGGCCAGCGCCTGGCGCAGGTTGGCCTCCGCGGCCGCGTAGTCGCCGATGGTCCAGGCGCCGTCGGCCAGGTTGTTGAGCGCCAGCGCCTCCAGCGTCCGGTCCTCCAGCTCGCGGGCCAGCGCCAGCGACTCCCGGTAGGCGGCCTCGGCCGCCGCGTAGTCGCCTTCGTGGCTGAACGCCGTGGCCAGCGCGTTCAGGCAGCGGTTTTCACCCTTGCGGTCTCCCATCTCCCGGTGCCGGCGCAGGGCCCGCTCGGCGTACGCCCGGCTGGCCGCGTACTCTCCCAGCGCCGCGGCGACGATGCCCAGGTCTTCCAGGCAGAGGGTCTCCCCGTGCCGGTCGCCCAGCTCGCGATAGGTGGCCAGCGCCTGGTCCAGCGTGGCGCGGGCGGCGCCGTGCTCCCCCTGGAGGTAATGCAGGCCGCCGAGGGAGCGGGTCACGCGGGCCAGGAGTTGTGGGTCGGCGGCGGCCTCGGCCCGTTCGCGCGCCTGCCCATAGCGGGTCGCCGCCTCGGCGAAGCGCCCCATCTGGCGCAGCGTCGTGCCCCAGAGGTGGTGGCCGGCCGCCTCCAGCCCGGCTGCCCCTGCGGTCCGGGCCGTCTCGACGCCGGCGCGCGCTGCGTCGAGGGCGGCGGCGTAGTCGGCCGTGTGGACGGCCAGCCGGCCCTGGCGCAGGGCCACCTCGGCCTGCCAGGCGGCGTCGTCCCACGCTGCGGCCAACGTCGCCAGCGCCGCCAGATCCTCGGCCTGGGCGGCGCGCTCTCCCAGCAGATCGTGGATGTGCTCCCGCAGGAGCAGGATCTCGTAGCGCGCGGCGGGCGCGGCGGCCAGCGCGAGCGCCCGGTCCAGGTAGGCGAGCGCCTCAGCGTTGGCGTAGGCGGCCACCGCCTGCTCCGCCGCCTGGCGCAGGTAGGTGAGCGCCCGTGCCGGCAAGTCGGCCAGCTCGAAGTGGCGCGCCAGCTGCACGGCGATGTCGCCAGCCTGGTCCCCGTAGAGCGTTTCCAGGGCGAGGCCCACGTCCTCATGCAAATAGGAGCGCTCGATGGCATCCAGGCTCCCGTAGAAGTAGGCTTGCATGAGGCTGTGGGCGAAGCGGTAGGTAGATAACCGCTGGCCGCCCACGCGGCGCACTCCCTGGCCCGTCACCAGCTGGTATTCGTCCTGGAGCGGGCCGCTGAGCTGGAAGACCAGCTCGCGGGCGGGCACCGACTCCACCCGGGCCACGACCTCGGCGGTGAACTCCTCCCCTTCGACGCTGGCCACGGTGAGTTGGCGCCGGGTGCTCGCGTCGAGCCGGGCCACGCGCTCCGCGACGACGCCCTCAATGCGTGCCGGCAGCGTCTGCCAGGCGATGTCCGGCCGGCGCTCCCAGCGGCCGTCCGCGCCCTGGACCAGGTCGCCCCGGCCGACCAGGTGGCGCAGCAGCTCGACAGTGAACAGCGGGTGGCCGCCCGTGTGGCGCAGCAGCGCCTGGCGAAACGCCTCGTCCAGCCGGTTGGGCTCGCTGTCCAGGTAGGTGTCGACGAACTCGCGGCCGCGGCCGGCGGCCACCGCGTTCAGGTCGAGGACGACGTCGCCGTAGTAGCGGCGGAACTCGGCCAACACCTTTTCCAGCGGGTGGCGGGCGCCCTCGCGGCCGCCGACGATCTCTTCCGGGCGGTAGGTGCCGACGAGGCAGATGCGGCTGCCTTCGAGGCGGCGCCCCAGACGGAACAGGAGGTCGATCGAGGCGTTGTCGGCCCAGTGGAGATCGTCCAGCACGAGCAGCAGCGGCTTGTGTTGGGCCAGGACCTGCAGGACGTTGATGCACTGCTCGAAGATCGTGCTCTGGTCGGTGCCGGACTGGGTCAGTAGCTCGCGAACCGAGGGCGTTTCCAGGCGGGCCTGCAGCCGGGTGAGCAGCTCCGTTTTTTGCACCACCGTCTTGCCGAGCTTGGCCACGATGGTGGCTGCCGGCACCAGGATGCCGATGAGGTCCGGGCCGTTCTCCACCAGCACGTCGACGGAGACGGCCACCAGCTTCTTCAGGCGGCGGGCGTTCTCCTCGGAGACGGCGCCCGGCAGCGAGCGCTCGTCGAGGTTGCCCAGGAGCAGGTTCATCACCTCGCGGAAGGGCAGGTAGGGGTTGGCGACGCCCGTCTGGGCGTCGCAAAAGCCGCTGGCCACCACCAGCTCAGCCTGGCGCTCCTGGATGTGTCGCGCGAAGGCGCTGGTGAGCACCGTCTTGCCCGTGCCGGACTCGCCGGCCACGAAGCAGACCTGGCCCCGCCCCCGCAGGGTCTGCTCGAGGTGGCGCTCAAGCCAGGTCAACTCCGGCATGCGCGCCACCAGGGCGCCGGGAGCAAGCATCGGGTGGGGATCTCCGGATCAGCGGCGGTCGGGCAGCGCCCGGTCCCGTCCGGGTTATATGGCGGGCGGCGTGCCCTTGATCCCCGGGAGTTCTCTGGTGAAATAACGCCAGGTGAAGGCCCAGCCAGCGGCGAAGACAGCCATCACAACGAAGGCGACCCAGACAAAGGGCGGATTCTCCAGGAAGAGTAGGTGACGCAACAGGCCGACGCACGCCAGCCCGGTGAACAACGTCTCAATCTCGGCCAGGAGGATCGCAGGATGTGGGTTGTCGTCGAGGTGTTTGGCCCGCCAAAGTCGGAACGAACCCCAGGTCAGGCCCAACAATACGGCGCCGAGGAGGCGGCCGGCGATGGGGTCGATGCGGGACCAGTCCACGGCCTGCAGGAACCGGCCGGGAATAATGAAGAGGAGCAAACCGAAAAGGAGGGCGACGATGGCGTGGACGAGGAAGAAGGTTTTCATAGATTTAGGCACGAGAACACCTCCCTTTTCACGTGTCTGGACTGAATGAGGCCGGCACGATCTGGCAGCGGACCGGTGTTGCTAGTGTAATCCCGGCGCCCGGTCCTGTAAAGCGGCGGATGTCGTCCTCAGATCCCGCCGCCCCGGACCCCGCCCGAAAGGAGTCGTCATGGACCATCCGCCCGGCCCACCGGGTTGTGCCCACCGCCGCCGCCGCCGTAGGGGCGCAGCCTGCTGCGCCCCCGACTGCGGATCGCGGATTGTGGATTGCGGATTGGTCCATCCGCAGACTACCCGACCAACTGACTGCGGACTATCTGACCACCGGACCAAACGCCTACCCGACTCCCCCCTACACCCCGATGTCTTCGCTCCATAGCTCGGGGCGGGCGGCGATGAAGTCGCGCATCAGCTGGATACACGCAGGGTCGTCCAGGATGACCAGCTCCACCCCCCGGGAGCGCAGGTAGTCCTCCGGCCCCTGGAACGTTTGGTTCTCGCCGATGACGACCCGCGGGATCTTGTAGAGCAGGGCGGTGCCGCTGCACATGTCGCACGGCGACAGCGTCGAGTAGAGCGTGGCCCGCTGATAGTCGCGCGCCGTCAGCCTGCCGGCGTTCTCCAGGCAGTCCATCTCCGCGTGCAGGATCGCGCTCCCCTGCTGCACGCGCCGGTTGTGGCCTCGCCCGACGATGCGGCCGTCGATGACCAGCACCGAGCCGATCGGTATGCCGCCCTCGCGCCGCCCTTGCCGCGCCTCCTCGATTGCCGCCTTCATGAACTCGTCCATCGTGGATTCCCCTTGTCCTGGCGGCGCCAGATCGTGCGCCATCCTTTGTAAACAAGCATGCCGCCCGCTGGTAGCGGCGCTTCCAGTGGCGTCGCCAAATTATGGAAGCGGGGCGGCATTGCCCGGCGCTATTCACGCCGGTATGGCTTGAGATACGCACCCGGATACGACACGTTGCGCCCGGCCAGCGCCAGGGCCAGGATCGTCACCAGGTAGGGCAGCGCCAGCAGCGCCTCGAACGGCAGCGCCAGCCCCAGCGTCTGCAGGCGCAGCTGCAAGGCGAACACGCCCCCGAACAGGAGCGCGCCCCCGGTGGCCCGAATAGGGTCCCAGCGAGCGAAGATGACCAGGGCGATGCACACCCAGCCCCGTCCGGCGATGATGCCCGGCGAAAAGGCGCCCAGCTGGGCCAAAGAGAGATACGCCCCGCCGACGGCCATCAGCGCGCCGCCAATGACCAGGGCCAGGTAGCGCACGCGAAACACGTTGATGCCGGCGGCGTCGGCCGCCTCAGGGTTCTCGCCTACGGCGCGCAACCGGAGGCCGAATCGGCTGTGATAGAGGACCCACCAGCCAACGGGAACCAGCACCAGAAAGGCGAAATAGGTCAACAGATATTGGCGGAAGATTGGGCCCAGGACTGGTAGATCGCCGAAGATCGAATATTGGGCGAACGGCTCGACCGACGGCAGCACCGAGCTCTCGCCAAAGACGAGGCGGAAGCCATACAAGGAGAGCCCGATGCTGAGCAGCGTGATGCCCAGGCCGGCCACGTGCTGGTTGACGCCCAGGGTGACGCTGAACAACCCCATCAACAGGCTCATCACCGCCCCGGCGAGGGCGGCGGCCAGCAGGCCAAGCCACAGGTACGCGCCGATGCCGGCAGCCTCGGCGGTGGCGGCCGCCGCGAAGCCGACGAAGGCGCCCAGGAACATGATGCCCTCGATGCCCAGGTTGAGGATGCCTGAGCGCTCCGTGTAGACCTCGCCCATCGTGGCGAAGAGCAGGGGGGTGGCCACCCGCAGCGTCGCCGCCAGGAGCCCCGTCATGAACGCGCCGAAAACCTCCACGGCTACCCCTCCCGCCCCCGCCAGCGAAGCCGGTAACCCTGCAAAAGGAGCACGCCCAGGGTCATCAGCAGCAGGGTGGCCTGGATGACGTCGCCCAGGTAGACGGGCACGCCCAGCGCGCGGCTGACCGTCTGCGCCCCCGTGTCGATCAGGCCGATGAACAGGGCCGCCAGGGCCACGCCCCAGGCGTTGAGCGTGCCCAACGTGGCCACGATGATGCCCGTGTAGCCGTAGCCGGGCGAGATGGCGTCGATCAGGTGGAAGTGGATGCCGGCCACCTCGTTGACGCCCGCCAGGCCGGCGATGCCGCCACTGACCAGCGCCGAGATGAGCAGCGTGCGCTCGACGCGGATGCCGGCAAAGCGCGCCGCCTCACTCCCCATGCCGACCGCCCGCATACGCAGGCCGAAGGCCGTGCGCTTGAGGACAAACCAGACGATCACGATGATCACGCAGGCCAGGATGAAGCCCAGGTGGAGGCGAGAGCGCGGGATGAGCCGGGGGAAGATGGCGCTGGTCGCGATCTCGGGCGACTGCGGCCACTGGGAAATCGGATCCCGCCAGGGACCATTGAGCAGCGCGCTGACGCCGAACACGGCCACCGAGTTGAGCAGCAATGTGGTCACCACCTCGTCGATGGCCAG
>JBFGLK010000215.1:0-5986 GCA_041576195.1 Promineifilaceae bacterium (SeqCode) | reverse complement strand
TGCATCAGGTGAAGTGGCGCATCGACGGGTCGCTGGCGCTGCGCCGCTCCTGTGCACATGGGGTGTGCGGCTCGGACGCCATGCGCATTAACGGCGCGAACATGCTGGCCTGCAAGACGCTCGTCATGCGCCTGGCCAAGCCGGGCCAGACCTCGGTCAAGATTCAGGTAGAGCCCATCCTGGGGCTGCCGGTGCTCAAGGACCTGATCGTCGACATGGAGCCGTTCATGGCTCACTATCGCTCGGTGCTGCCATACTTCGTCAACGAGAGCCCGGTCCCCGCCGATGGCCGTGAGCGGCTGCAGTCGCCGGATGAGCGGGCCGTGTTCGACGACACGACCAAGTGCATCCTCTGCGCGGCCTGCACCACCAGCTGCCCGAGCTTCTGGGCCAACGACCAGTACGTCGGCCCAGCGGCCATCGTGCAGGCGCATCGCTTCATCTTCGACAGTCGGGACGAGGCGGCTGAGGAGCGGCTCCAGATCGTGGGGGACCAGTTTGGCGTCTGGCGCTGCCGGACGGTGTTCAACTGCACCAACGCCTGCCCGCGGGAGATCGAGGTCACCCGGGCCATCGGCGAGGTGAAACGGGCGCTGTTTTGACGGGTGCGGTGGACGGGCGCTGCGGGCTGCGTCCCTACAAGGGCTCGACGCGTGTCAGGTGTCCCGGCGGTTCCCTGTTACGTTTCGTCGCGATCAATGGCCGCCTGGGCGACGCGCACGACCTCATCGAGTGAGGCGCCGCGGGCGCGCTCGAGACGAGTCAGGCGCTTGCCAAGCTGGTCGAGCGCGTAGGTCACGAATGTCTCTTCGGAAAGCCCGAAGGGGATGGGGTCGTAGGCCGCCAGGCCTTCGCCAATGATGCCCAATGCCGGCATCGTCAGAGCGTCGAACGTCTCCTCTACCACCGACCACAACCCGTCGTCCGCCGCCAACAGGCGCGAGAGCAGGAAGATGCCATAGGCGATATGGCGTGACTCGTCCTGCTTGAGCAGCCGGATACCCTCTCGCAGGCCCGGCATCAGGTCGTTCGCCTCCAGCATGGTGAAGAAGGCGTGGTAGCCGGTCTCGGCCAGCATCCCCTCGACGATCATGTTGTAGGTGACCGAGGCGCGCGCCTGGGCGGCGGGGGAGGGGTCAAACGCCAGCGCCTCCAGCGCGGCCGGCAGCGCCTCGTAGAAGACGGCCCGATAGTCCGGCGTGTGGTAGCGCTCCAACTCGCCATGGGTGTCGGTCACCTCGACCAGGAAGCGGTTGAAGAAGTCCGTGTGCTTGGCCTCCTCCCAGAGGAAAGTGGTCAGGAAGATCTCCTCTTCCAGGCGTCCCTCCCGGGCCACCGCCATGATCAAGGGCAACAGGTCCAGCGTGACCGCCTCCTCGCCCGCCTGGAACAGCGACGTCAGGCGCAGGATCAAGTCCTGCTCGGACGGGGTCAGCGCCTGCCAGTCACGCCGATCTTGCCGCAGGTCGATGTCGCTCGGGTTCCAGATGCCGAGGCGCTTGGCCTTCTCATAAAGCCGCATCGGCGGCGAGCCGCGGTCGAGCCCCCGGCGGGTGGTAGTGAACTGGACGTGGGGCATGCCTCCTCCCTCCTTCAGTGGCGCGGCAGGTCTATCGCCGCCAGGGATGGAAATCCTCCATGATGGAGTGGCCGATGAACTCACGCAGGATGGAGTCGCTGGGAATGCCGTCCGGCCCAATGGGATCAAACCATTGCAGGAAGGCGAGCAGGCGATTGGCCTCCACCCGCTCCGGGGTACCGGGCTCGACCTGGAGCAGTAGCGGCTCGGCCAGCGACTTCAGCACGGAGAGCTCGTAGACGAGCGCCGAGTTGAAAAAGACGTCGGCGTTGTTCTGATGGGGGAAGATGTAGTTCTTCTCCCCCCGGCGCACGCTCTGCCAGCGACGAATGGTGGCGGCGGCATCATAGCCGCGGGCGCGGGCGTCACGCACGATGCGGCGCAGCAGCCGGGTGTCGGTGGTGGGCACGCGGTTGTGCCGATCCAGGTTTAGCTGGGTAAAGGCCGAAATGAAGACGCGGTAGAGCGATTGCCCCGGAATACCAGCCACGAGGTTTGGGTTTAATCCGTGGATTCCCTCGATCACCAGGATGTGCTGCGGGCCGATGGCCAGCTCGTCATCCCACTCGCGGCTGCCGGTGACGAAATTGTAGCGCGGTTGGACCACCGTCCGGCCGGCGAGCAGATCGCGGACCTGTTGTTGCAACAGGGCGCTGTCGACGGCCTCGAACGCCTCGAAGTCGTAGTCGCCGTTTTCGTCCCGGGGCGTGTGCTCGCGGTCAACGAAGTAGTTGTCAATGGCCAGGGCCAGCGGTTGGATACCATGTGCCAGGAGCTGCACGGCCAGGCGCTTGCTGAAGGTGGTCTTGCCGGCACTGGTCGGGCCCGATATCAGGACCAGCTTCACGTCCTTGCGCCGGGCTATCTCCGCGGCAATCGCCCCGAGCTGCATCTGGTGAAGCGCCTCCGCCACCAGGATCACCTCCTGGATGCGGCTCTCGCGCACTGCCCGATTGAGGGCGGCCACGCTGGACGTGCCGATGAGCGAGAGCCAGCGGGAGTAGTCCTGGAAGACCTGGGCCAGTCGCGGTTCGTCCTCAAACGGCTGCAGCCGGTCCGGTTGCTGGCGACGGGGGAACTGGAGGATGAAGCCGCGGTTGTAAGGGCGCAGATCGAACAGATCGAGATAGGCCGTGCTCGGCACCATAAAGCCGTGGAAATAGTCCTGCACGCCATTCAGCTCATATAGCGTCAGGTAATCCTTACGCCGCTTGGCGAACAGATCCGCCTTTTCGAGGTCCCCCGTCTCCTGAAAGACCTTGAGCGCCGCGGCCAGTGGCACGCGCACGTGCCGGATGGGCAGGGCCGCCGCGACCAACGCCTGCATACGCCGTTTCAGCCGTGCCAGATCATCGGGGCTGATGCTCGGCTGTGTCTCGCCCCGGGTCGGGCAAGTGCGCTCGCAATAGTAGCCGCCAAAAGGCATTGAGTGCTGGATGGAGATGGTATCGTCAGGAAAGACGTCGGCCGCGGCCGCGATCATGAGGAAGCTGAGCGACCGCCGATAGATGCGCACCCCGTCCGAGTCGGCCATGGTGACCGGCACGATGCTGACGTCTGCCTCGACACGTAACGTCAGTTCGCGCAGGCGGCCGTCCGCAAGGGCGGCGAGCACGCGGGGGTGGCGCGGCAGCGCTGCCGCCTTGACGAACGCCTCCAGGGGCGTGCCGTGCCGGCCGTCGAAGACGCGCCCATCTGGGAAGCGAACCTGCACGGTCTCGCGGGGTTGCGCGGGAACGACGCTCATCGTGACTGAGGGTGGGTCAGCGGGCATCGGCGGGCGAGGGGACCGACAGGCGCTCCGGGACGATATCTCGGCCGGCCAGGTAGCGGTCGATGACCTCCAGGCTGGCCGCCCGGCCCTCATCCAGGATGCCCTGGACGGCCTGCAACGGTACCTTGCTGAAGACCGTCTCCTCCATCCACTGTGGGCTGGACAGGTTTGCCGCGTAGTCTTCAGGCGCCAGGCGCAGGCGACGGGCGTACACCTCGATGGTGCGGGCGTGGGAGCCCGGCCGGAGCTGATCGGCCACCTCGTCCCGCCAGCGCACGAGAGCTGCATCGGGCACAAACGGCAACCAGGCCCTCGGGGTGGCGGCGCGCAACACGGCGCCGGCATCGGTTGGCAGCGTATTGAAGGCCAGGCGATCGAGGTAGATGAGGAGCGAGTTGTGGGCCAGGAAGCGCTCCTGATGGGTCGTCCAGAAATCCGGTTCGCCAAAAAAAGGAACGACGATGCGGCGGAACCAGAGCACGTCGAAGAGAAGGTGGGCGCAATAGGCGACGACGAAGGCGGCGTGATCGGCCGGCATGTCGGGTTGGTAGCGGAGGGTTGGGAATTGGGCCAGGACGTCGGCGAAGGCGCCTGGGGCAGGCATCGTCGCCGTGCCATAGAAGTGGGTCTGTTCCCGGGGTAGTCCGGCGACGCTCTGGCAATCGGGGGCGACGCTGCCGAAGTAGAATGCCGGCCAGGCCGTGCCGAGCAGGGCGGCGGTCGGGCCGGCGCTGCCGGCACGGTCGCGCAGCTCCTCGGCGATCTCCAGATGCATGAACGGAGTGGGCATGGCCCGGATTGTACCACATGCCCGGTGGCCACGTCGCCGCCGGCACGGGCGGATCAGCGGTCTGTCTCGGGGCAGTTCGAGGGGGGAACGGTGAAGCGCTCGCGCAAGCGCTCGAGTGCTGGCAGGCAGGCCAGCAAGACGTGGAGATTGGCACCCTCACTCTTGCCGTCGCCGAGCCCAAGCCGCGGCAGAAGCAGCTCCTCTACCGTGTCGCTGGCGCCGAAAAGCTCGACCTCGTCGCTGGCCACCAGCCCAATCGGCACGGCGAAGGCTCGCACGTAGAGCGCCTGGCCCCGGTCGTCGACGTAGTCGATGAGTAAATGCTCGCCGACCGTCATCAGATCGCCGTAGGGCTGTTTGCCGAGAAGCAGCGTCTCTGGCGGGATGTTCCCGCGCGTGATTTTGACCGCCACCGACCACTCCGAAGCGATGTCCGGCGAGACGCCAGAGCGCGCTGCCACGGCCTGGCCGTAGTAATGGAGCACCTCAGCGGCATAGCCCTGGGGCACGCGGCCGTCGATCTGGTACCAGCCGCCATTGTAGGCGGCCAGGGCGGTATAAAGGTCCCCGCCGGCCTGGCGCAAGATGTCGGCCAGGATGGCCGTTCCCCAGTCCAGGTTGGTATACGGGTCTTTGAGCGCCTCGGTCGTCGGGCGCCAGCTAAAGCCGGCCTCCACGGGCATGATGCCCATGAGGCCAACGGCGCCGACGACGCTGATGGCGGCGGGATCTCCGTGGGATTCGGCCAGCACGACCGCGGCGATGAGGTCGGGATCGAGCTGATGCTTTTTGGCGACGCGCTGGATGTTGCGCGACCATTGGCGAATGTTGCTTCGCCAGACGGGGGCCAGGATCTCCTCGCCCGCCGGGGAAATGTGGGTCACGGTGTCCAGCGCGGCGGCGGTGACGGGCGGCTGTGCCGGCATGGCCAGGATGGTGACCAGCATGCCGGTCAGCAACGTCACGCTGACAACGCGCATAGGTTCTGTCCACTGCCCGACAAGGTACCGGGGCATGCCGCCCCGCTTCTATCTGTCGACGGCGCCGCCCGTGGGCGGCTGTACCTGGCTACAGAGAGGGAGCAGGGGGCTCGTCCAGGCAACGCCTCTCTCCACCCGAGGTGGATGAGCGGCATGCCGTTGCCGGCTCGTTCGCGTCGAACAGAGCGATGTGGTGGCCAGATTGTCTGGCGCCTGAACTGTTAACGGGCTGCATGGCGGCCCTGGTCCTGGACGGCACTGGCCGGCCGTCCGCAGGCATTCTAGCAGGGGGATTCGGGCAAGTCAAAAGGTTATGTCAAGTTTAGAACCCCGGCGCGCAGGTCCGATCCGCGACTACGACGGCGGGACTGGCGCGTAGCCGAGCGCCTGAATCGCCTCGGCCGAGGCGCGCCACCAGGCCACGCGCGCCCACGGCAGCGGCGGCGGCAGCGGCGGCGGCGTGGTGGCCGCCGGGGGGTCCACCCCCGGCTCCCGCAGGGCGATGGCCCGCAGGCGCACGCCGGGCGGCATGCCGGCAGCCGGGTCAAGGGTGGCATAGCAGGGCAGCTTGACATGGAGCTCCAGCTCCCGCAAGAAACACTGCTCCAGCCTGCCGCCGGCGTCCAGCCCGAACAACTCGGCCCGGGGAAAGCGCTCCCCCTCCTGGCGAATCCACGCGTAGAGGCGCGGACCGGCGATCTCGTTGCCCCAGTCGTCCAGCACGAAGGCGGGGAAGATCTCCTCCTCCGGCCCGAGGGTGACCAGAGCGAAGCGGAGATAGACGGCCGGCGGCCCCTCGGGATCCAGCAACAGGACGCCCTCGGCGGCGCCGGTAAACAGGCGACCGCCGACGGCCAGCTGGA
>JBFGLK010000214.1:0-5989 GCA_041576195.1 Promineifilaceae bacterium (SeqCode) | reverse complement strand
TGTAGATTACGACCGGCGCGCCGTCGGCCGGGAGATGGCGCTCCAGGAAGGCGCCGAGGTCGGCCGGCAAGGTCAATGGCTCCAGACGGCACGGCCCGGTGAAGGTTCGGCGCACGGCAAGCGCCTCGCGCAAGCGGTTGAGACGGGCCACGTGGTCCGTCCAGATAAAACCCATGAGCGTCAGCTCATCGTCGGGTCCGGCCAGGCGGAACGGACGCAGATCGCCACCCAGGCGCGTCAGGAGTCGCGGCACGGACCGGATCTGCCGGCACCATGACTCCAGCGGCCCGGTCACGCGGCTAACAAACTGGCCCGGCGAGCCGGCCCCGAGCTCGCAGATGGTCCCGTCCGTGCCCTCCAGCCGATAGTGGCGTTGGTCGGCCAGCAGGTTGAGGCCGGCGCTGGCCCCCAGATCGACCAGGTGGGCTGCCGGCCAGTCCGTCAGGCTTAAGGGCAAAAGCCAGACGAGCCCGCGACCGGTCTCGTTGGTCTGCACGGTAGCTGTCTGCAGAAACGTCGCCAGCGACTCCCGGCGCGCCAGAATCGCCTCCCGTAGCGCCGGCTCGAGATTGGGCCGCCCTGGCTCACCGCCGGCGGTCGGGTAGAAGCGCGCCAGATCGGCGACGGCCGGCACGCCGGCCAGCACGTCACGATGCAGCCCGGCCAGGAGCAGGTTGGTGACGGCAAATGGCTGGCGTCCCTCCGTGGCGGCCACGAGCCAGGTCACGAGGGGGTCCTCGCCGGCGGCCGGCGCTTCCAGCCAGGTGGCCACCTGGGCGAAGAGCCGGGCCGTGAGCGGAGCGTAGCCTTCCGCAAAGCGCTGCTGATCGCGGAAGCTGCGAGCGAGTCGGGCCAGGTGGTCCGGGTCAGGGGGGTGGGCAGACATGAGGCGAGTTGGGTCTGGGCGGTCGGCGGAGGCGTGCCGGCAGCCCGGCCGCCGCGTCACGCCGGGCTGTCGAGGATGTGCGTGACGATGGTCGCCCCGCTGCCACCGATGTTCTGGGCCATGGCCCGCCGGGCGCCGTCGATCTGGTTGGCGCCGGCATCACCACGGAGTTGCAGCGTGGCCTCGACGAGCTGGTACAGGCCGGTGGCGCCGACCGGGTGGCCTCGGGCTTTCAGGCCGCCGAAGGTGCTGATGGGGATGCGGCCGCCCGGAAGGATCGCCCCCTCGCCGGCCAGCCGGACCCCTTCACCACGCTCGGCGAAGCCGCACGACTCGAGAGAGAGCGCGGCCATGATGCTGAAGGCGTCGTGCAGCTCAAACAGATCGATGTCCGCCGGGCCGACGCCGGCCTGGCGATAGGCGGCGCGCGCGGTCTGCTCGGCCGCCTGGAGCCAGAGCAGGTCTTCGCGATCGTGGAGGGCGACCGTGTCGGTGGCCATGGCTGAACCGGCCACCCGGACGGCGCGCGGCGCGCGCGCTGCCGGTACGAGCACGAGGGCCGCCGCTCCGTCGCCGATAGGCGAGGCGTCATAGAGGGTGATGGGATCCGCCACCGCGCGTCCGCGCCGGTAATCCCGGAGCGTGATGGCGTCGCGAAAGAGGGCGTTCGGATTGCTGGCGGCGTTGGCGTGCGCGTTGAGGGCAAAAGGCGCGAAGTCAGCCTGGGCGTAGCCATAGTCGTGCATGTAGCGCCGCATAACCAGGGCGTTGATGCCTACGAAGGTGATCCCCTGGGCGACCTCGAAGTCGGCATCGGCCGCCGTGGCCAGGGCCGCCGTCGTCTCGCTCCCCTTCGTCTCGGTCATCTTCTCCACGCCGACGACGAGGACGGCGTCCATCTCGCCGCTGGCCACCGCGATCAGGCCCTGCCGCATCGCCGAACCCGCCGAGCCACACGCGGCCTCGACCTTAACGGCTTCCACGCCAGGGCGACCGAGCCGATCGGCGGTGAGCGCGCCCAGGTGCCGTTGCTGATTGAGCGTACCACTGGTCATATTGCCGACGAACAAGGCGTCAAACCGCTCGACGCCGGCATCGGCGAGCGCGGCGCGCCCGGCCTCCACGGCCAGTTGGTGCACCGCCAGGTCCCAATGTTCACGAATGGGCAGCTGCCCCACCCCCAGGATGGCGACTTCACGCATGGTGCGCTCCTGCGACGCGTCAGTCCGCCCGCAGAGCGGAACACCGGCGGCTGCCGGCAGCGCTCACGAGGCGGAGACTCGCAGCGTCCAATTGAACGGATCGGGAGCCCGGCCGTACTGGATGTCCGTGAGCGCCTGATAGAGATGGCGCGTGACCGGCCCGGGCTCGTTGTGGTTGATGATGACGTCCTCGCCGCGGAAACCGAGGCGGCCGACCGGGGCGATAACCGCGGCGGTGCCACAGCCAAAGACCTCCGTAATGCGCCCTGCCTGGACATCGGCCAGCATCTCATGAACGTCGATCTGCGCCTCGGTTACCTCGTAGCCGAGATGCGGTCCTAGCTTGAGGAGCGAGTCCCGAGTGACGCCGGGGAGGATGCTGCCGCTAAGCGCCGGGGTGGCAATGCGGCGGCCCTCGTAGACGAAGGCGATGTTCATCGCCCCGACCTCTTCAACGAAGCGCCCTTCGATGGCATCGAGCCAGAGCACCTGCGAGTAGCCCAGCTTGCGGGCCTCGGCGCCCACGTAAAGGCTGGCGGCGTAGTTGCCGGCCGTTTTCGCCGCGCCGGTGCCGCCAAGCACGGCCCGGCGATAGGTGTCTGAAATGTACACCGGCACCGGGCGGAAGCCTTCCTTGAAATAGGTGCCGACGGGAGAAAGGATGATGAAGTGGCTATAGCTGTTGCTCGCGTGGACACCGAGCGCGCGCTCATCGGCGAACATGACGGGACGGACGTACAGGCTGGCCGGCGCTGCTGGCACCCAGGCCCGATCGAGCTCGACGAGCCGCACGACCGCCGACAGGTGGTCCTCCGCGTCGACTTCCGGCATGGCCATGCGTTGCGCCGAGGCATTGAACCGCTTCATGTTCTCCCATGGGCGGAAGAGGTTGAGATCGCCGTCCGGACGGCGGTAGACTTTGAAGCCTTCGAAGATCGACTGGCCGTAATGAAGCACCGCGGCCGAGGGGGCGATCTCGATGAGCTCGTACGGCACGACCGCCGCGTCCTGCCAGCCGGCGCCAGCCTGATAGCGCTGCCTGAACATGTGATCGGTGAAGGTCTGGCCGAAGCCAAAGTCCGCCGTCGGTACGGGCTTACGCTTCTCTGGCGCGAGCGCATCCATTCTGATCTTCATCGGCAATCATTCTCCTTTACCGACCTGCGCACGGCGTGCCCGCCTAGTTTACTCAGAACCCGTCCGAGCGGCGAACCGGGAGCCGAGGTCGTGGAGGCGCTGCCGGCAGCAGGCAGGCCACCGCTTGACGCCAACCGCCGCCTACCCTAGACTTGAGTGTTCGCCTTGCCGCAAGCGACCACCCGGTCGACAACGCCGCCGCGCATCGGGCATGCTTGGACGCCACTTCCTCGGCTGCTTTGTCTGTAGGCCAGAGGGAAGCGACATCCTCGCCAGGCACGTGAAGCTCAGGAGGATACCATGATCGTCGGCATGGACTTTGGCACCACCAACTCCGGCATGGCCGTCACCCGCGAGGGCCAGGTGACACTCCTGCCGCTTGACCCGACAAACGCCAACCCGCGGGTGATGCGGACGGCGCTCTACGTGACCAACGAGCTCCAGATCGTAGCCGGCAGGGCGGCCGTAGATCGCTATTTCGCCGACAATATCGGCCGCCCCATCCGGTTGCAGCGCGTCTGGGTCGGCGAGATCGAGGTCATCGCCAGCGAGGTCTACTACGTCGAAGACCTCTACGTCTGGATGGACACGCTGTCGCCCGGTCGTCTCTTTCTCTCGATGAAGTCCGGCCTGCGCGACGAGAGCTACACGGGGACCGTCATCGGCCAGTTCTACTTCTCGCTGGAGGATCTGGTCACGCTCTTTCTGACGATCACGCGCACCCGGGCGGCGCGCCTTTTAGAGTGTGAGGTGCAGCAGGTGGTGCTGGGGCGCCCGGTCCGCTTTGCATTCGATCCGGAACACGACGCCCTGGCACAGCAGAGGCTCTTGACCGCCGCCTTTCGCGCCGGCTACGAGACGGTCTACCTGCAATATGAGCCGATCGCCGCGGCGGCCGCCTACTCAGAAACGCTGACGGCGGCGGAAAACATCCTTGTCTTCGATTTTGGGGGCGGCACGCTCGACACGACCGTCATGCGCCTGGAGCCCGGGGCGGCGCCGCGCGTGCTGGCCACCGGCGGCATTCCGGTCGCCGGCGATCGCTTCGACCAGAAGCTGTCGCGGGCGCGCCTGCCGCGCCACTTTGGCGAGGGCACGCGCTACGGTCCGCGCGAGCAGCCATTGCCCGTGCCGGCATGGATCTATGACGTCTTCTCGGACTGGCAAGGAATGATCAACCTGCAACGACCGGATAATCGCCGCATACTTGAGGAGATCGCCCAGACGGCGCGCCATCCCAGTGAAATCAAAGCGCTGCTCAGCCTCGTCTCCAGCAACTATGGTCTCCAGCTCTTCGACGAGGTCGAGCGGGCCAAGCGCCGCCTCTCCGAGAAGGTGGGGGCGACCATCCGGCTGGAAGGCCCGGGGTTTGACGTCTTCGACCTGGTCACGCGCAGCAAGTTCGAGCGCGTCATTCGGCACGAGATTCAGGCGATCGAAGAGCATCTGGATAGCGTTGTCGCCGACTCTGGTCTGCAGCCGGCGCAGATCGATGTCGTCATTCGCACCGGCGGATCGTCGCAGATCCCGGTGTTCCAGGCGATGCTGCGTCGGAAGTTCGCTACCGAACGGCAGGAGGCGCTGGACACGTTTAGCAGTGTGACGCAGGGTCTTGGCCGCTATGCCGGTCAGATCGAAGCGGGGACCGCCAGTCTGGTCGCCTACCGGGCCGCGGATCTGGCCCGTGCCGGCACACAGGCTGGCGAGACGCGTGTGCCACAGGTCAACGCCGCGCTGCTGCAGCGCCGGATTCAGGCGACAGAGGGGGCGAGTGGAGGGGCGATCCACCTGCCCGACCATGCCCTCGTGCTCCTGGGCGCCGACGGCCGGGTGCACCCGGCGCCCTGGCCCGCCGATGGGCCGGCCGCTACGCTGGCCGCCCTGGGTTGGCCGGCAGACGACGGTCCCACGCAGGCTCTCGTACTGCGCCCAGAGGCACGGCTGCTGGCCATGACAAGCCGGTACCGCTTTCTCCTGACGACAACGGCGCAGCTGCTGGAGCTGGCGGCCCTCGGCTTGCGGTTGCAGGACCTTTACCATCTGAGGCCGGGAGAGCAGGTCCAACTCGTGGCCGACTGGGACGCGCTCGCCGCCAGGCCCTGGCTCGTCCTGATCACGACGCTGGGCTGGGCGCGTGCCTACGATAGCACCGCGCTGGCGGCACAGGTGGATGGGCCGGTGCCACTGCAATTCGATGACCCGCCGCCGGGCTGGCCGGCCTTCGTCCTCGGCGCGAACCGCACGGAAGATCTGATCCTGGCCACCCAATCGGGCCGCGCCACCCGCCTGCCTCTGGCGCGCCTCCCGTATGCCGGCGCCGAGGTGCTGCGGAGCGGCGAGTCGGACCGGCTTGTCGGCGCGGTCCTCGTCGAGGGTGACGGCGAGCTGCTCCTCGTGACCGCTGAGGGCTATGCCCGGCGGCTGGCCGCTGGCAGCGTGCCGGCAGACGAGAGGCCGGGCGGCCGCGGCCGCAGCGTCCTCGCGCGATCCAACGCGCGCTCATTGGCGCCGGTACGGCCTGGCGAGCGGCTCTGGCTGATCAGCGATGCCCGCATGTTCTCAGGGGACTTCGGGTCGATCCCGGTCGACGACTCAACCCGCTCCTATCGCCTGGCCCGCGTGAGGGATGGCGAGACCATCGCCGCGATCGTCGGCGCGCCGGCCAATGAAAAAGCCACCCGCGATGGGGTGGCTGAAGGCTGAGGGACCTGGATTCGAACCAGGACTGACGGAGTCAGAGTCCGCTGTTCTACCGTTAAACTAT
>JBFGLK010000213.1:0-6006 GCA_041576195.1 Promineifilaceae bacterium (SeqCode) | reverse complement strand
TGCACGCCGAGGCCGAGGTGCAACCTCACCTGGCCCGGCTCGAGCGCGCCGCCTGGAACGTGGGCGAGGTCCGCCTCGGCACGCGCACACGCCGACCCGCCGCCCCGTTTACCACCAGCACATTGCAGCAAGAGGCGTCGCGCCGGCTCAACTTCGGCACGAACCGCACGATGCGGGTCGCCCAGCAGCTGTATGAGGGCATCGACATCGGCGACGAAGGGGCCACGGGCCTGATCACCTATATGCGCACGGACAGTGTGACCGTGTCGCAGGAGGCGGTGACCGCGGCGCGAGCCTTCATCGCCGGGCAATTCGGCTCCGAGTATGTGCCAGATACGCCGCCGACCTATCGGACCCGCTCGAAGACGGCACAAGAGGCGCATGAAGCGATCCGCCCGACCGTCGTCGAGCGCACGCCGCGCCAGGTCAAGTCGTTTCTGACACGCGACCAGTACAACCTCTATCGGCTTGTGTGGGAGCGGTTCGTGGCCAGCCAGATGGAGGCCGCGACCTATGACACGGTCTCGGCAGACCTGTATGCGGGCGACGCCGTCACGCCCGTCGTCGAGCGACCCTATCTATTCCGGGCCACCGGCTCGACGCTGCGCTTCGCCGGCTTCCTGGCCCTTTACGAGGAGTCGGTCGAGGACGGCGAAGAGGACGAGGAGGAGGGTGTGCCGGCAGATCTGGAGCAAGGGGAAGCCATCGATCTCCTTCGCCTCTTGCCCGATCAGCGCTTCACCCAGCCACCACCCCGCTACTCGGAGGCGTCGCTCGTGAAGGCGCTGGAAGAAAACGACATCGGCCGCCCAAGCACCTACGCCAGCATCATCTCCACCATCCAGAACCGGGGCTATGTCGTTCGGGAGAAGCGCCGCCTGATCCCCACCGAGACCGGATATCTGGTCAACGATCTGCTCGTCGAGCACTTTCCGGACATCATCTCGACGGACTTCACGGCCCGGATGGAAGACGAACTGGACGCGATCGCCGAGGGCAACGAGGCGTGGGTGCCGATCATCAGCGCCTTTTATGGGCGATTTGCCGATGATCTGGAGAAAGCAGACGCGCAGATCGAGCGCGTCAACCTGCGCGTGGAGCCGGAGCCGGTCGGGCGCGATTGCCCGCTGTGCGGCAATCCATTGGTCTATCGTGAGGGGCGCTATGGTCGCTTCGTCGGCTGTAGCGACTTTCCCACTTGCCGGCACACGGAGCAGATCGTGGTCAAGGTCGGCGTGCCCTGTCCCCTGGATGCTGGCGACATCCTGGAGAAACGGACGCGCAAGGGCCGTCTCTTCTACGGCTGCGCCAACTACCCGGAGTGCGACTGGACCAGCTGGAAGAAGCCGCTCCCCCAGCCGTGCCGGCACTGCGGCGGCCTCGTCGTCCAGGCCGGCCGGGCCGAGGCCAAGTGTACCAACTGTGGCGAGCGGCAACCCGTCCTCCAGAGTAAGCCCGAGCCCCGAACGGACGGCTGACCGCCACGGCGCGCCGGCGATGCCGCCGGGTAAGATCCATCAGCCCGACCGCATCTAGGACCTGAACGCAACAGGTTCCATCTTCCTCCTCCTTTGCGGGACGCCCCGCCGGACTCGTGACCGGCGGGGCGTCTTTGCCCTCCTTCACGCTGCGCTCCGCCTATGGCCGGATGGGGCCGGCCCACCAGCCCCACGCGCCCTCCACGACGCCCGGCTTGACACGGCGCCTCCCAATGTTGTACAATTTGGTTAGTTCAAAATGTATTGAACGTTATGAAGATTGCTGGAGGATGCGATGTTGGATCGAGACGTGAAAAGCACGATTACCTGCGATCTCGAAGGCCGGATCGAGACCTACAACGCGGGGGCGGAAGCGATCTTTGGTTATGGGCCGGACGAAGTCATCGGCAAGAAGCGCGTGTCGCTTTTCTCGCCGGGGCTGACCGTACTGGAGCACGTGCCCTCCTGGCTGAAGACCGCGCGCGAGGAAGGGGAGTATCGCGGCCGCACCGTCTTCGTACGCAAGGATGGCAGTCGCTTCGCCGCGGAGATCCGCATCACGCCGACGTTCAAGAAGATCGACGGCCAGAGGGTGCAGATCGGCTACTGCGGGGTCACCACGCCCCTGCCCGAGGTGCGCCCGGCGGAGGCAGCCCAGCCCGCGTCGCTGGCCACGCGTCTCTTCGCCCGGCTGGTCATCACGCGGGCGCCCTTTCTGACCGCCACCATTGTGCCGGTCCTCGTCGGCGCCGCCTGGGCGTTCGCCCGCGGCGCCCGCCCGTTCCCATGGCTGCTGTTCGCGCTCACGATGATCGGCGCGCTGGCGCTGCACGTTGCCGCCAACACGCTCAATGACTACTTCGACTGGATCAGCGGCGCCGATCCCGGCAACAATGACTACTTCCTGCCCTATTCAGGCGGAAGCCGCTCCATCGAGCTCGGCCTGATCACGCCGGACGGCCTGCGCCGCCTCGGGCTGGTCGCGCTGGCCGTCTCTGCGATTCTTGGCCTGTCGCTCGTGGCCCTGGGTCGCCCGCTCGTGCTCCTCTTCGGGGCGATCGGCGCGTTTTCCGCCTACTTCTACACGGCGCCGCCCCTGCGATTGGTGGCGCGCAAAGGGCTGGGTGAGTTGCTCATCGGCCTGAACTTCGGCCTCTTGCTGGTTGCCGGCACCGTCTACGCCTTGACGGGGACCGTCACCGCCATCGACTTCTTGCCCGGGCTCCCCATCGGCCTGCTGATCACGGCCGTGCTCTGGATCAACCAGTTCCCCGACATGGCGGCCGACGAGGCTGCCGGCAAGCACAATCTGGTGGTCGTCCTCGGTCTCGAACGCGCCCGCTTTGGCTACCTGCTCCTGCTGGCCGGCGCCTTTGCCACGGTGGCCCTGGCCGTCGCCGCCCGGTGGCTGCCCCCCGCCGCCCTCCTGATGCTGCTGGCGCTGCCGCTCGGCGCCTTCACGACCTGGTGGCTTTTCCGTCACTATGCCGAGCGCCACCTCGTCAAAGCCAACGCCTACACCATCGGCCTGCACGTCGTCGCCGGCCTACTGCTGACCGCCGGCCTGCTCATCTGACTCCCCGGGTGCCGGGCGGAGGGCTGCCTCTGCCCGGCGCGTCCCCTAACGCCGGCCCAACAGGCCCCCGCCCCGCTTATCATCACGCGATAGCGCCTCGAGCTGCTGCTCTGCCCGCTCTGCCCTGGCCTGCGCCGCCGCCAGCTTGTTGACGGCGTTGATGCGCGCCGTGCGCTCTTCGTGCAATAGCTGGCCCTGGTTGGCCATGGCCGACAGCTCCGTCTCCTGCCGCGCGACCGTCTTCTCAGCGGTGAGAACCCGCTCCCGCTCCTCGCGCAGCTCACGGTTCAGGGCCTCCCACTGTTCACGGAAGTAGTCACGCTCGCGCCCAACCCGGTCGATTTCGTGCCGTAGCTCCTGAATCTGCTCCTGGTATTGCTGGGTCAGTTTCTCCGCGAAAAGCTGAAAGACCTCCACCGGCGCAAACTCGGGCGACGGGGCGAACGCCGGCCCGGTGCCGGGGCCGCGCAGGGCCAGACCGGTCGCCGGCTGAATCTCGATGCGCTGGCCCGATTGCAGGGCGTCGTGAATCTCGGCATAGCTGGCGTTCTGTGCCCGCAGATGGGCGATCAGGGCGAACACGCCCAGATCCTCCTGGTTGTAGATGCGTCGCTCGCCCCGTGTGGGTGTGGCGCCCGGTCCTAGAAACGGGGCAAATTCGCGGCTCCAGGCGCGCACCGTGTGCTTGCTGACGCCGAACAGCTCGACGATTGTGGATACGGTGGCCATTGCTTCAGGTTGCCTCCTGGATTGCCCGAAAAACCCGCTCCGGCGTGAACGGGATGCGGCGCATGCGCACACCCGTGGCGTCGTAGATAGCGTTGGCCACGGCTGGGGCCACACCGTCCTTGGGGATTTCGGCGACCGCCTTGGCCCCAAACGGACCGCTGGGCTCCAGCGTTTGCACGAGGATGCACTTCATCCACGGCATTTCGTCGGCCCGGTAGATATGGTACGGGCCAAACTCGTCATTGAGGAGCCGTCCTTCGACATCGTAAACCATCTCCTCGCAATGGGCGTAGCCCAGGGCCTGGGTCAAGCCCCCCTCAACCTGGCCGCTCGCTGTGATCGGGTTGATCGCCACGCCACAATCCACGGCCATGACTAGGCGCGTCACCGTGACCTGGCCCGTCTCTGTGTCGACGAGCACTTCGGCGAACTGGCCGGCGAACGGGGGTGGCGAGTCCATGCTGACGTGCGAGGCTGTGGCCATGATCTGCCGCTGGTGATCCTGGTGGAGGGAGTGCAGGGCCATCGCCTCGAGGGAGACGCTTCGTCCGTCGGGCGCGGTTGCCTGCCGCTGGCTCAGGCGGATATCGTCAGGGCCTACCTCGCCAAGCATGAGCGCCGCCCGCTCGCGGAGTTGCACCGCCACTTGTTCGGCCGCCTTTTTCACCGCGCTGCCGGAGATGTAGGTGGTGCTGCTGGCGTAGGCGCCGGTGTCGAACGGGGTCATGTCGGTGTCGCTGGAGTAGACGATGATGTCGCTTACGCCGACGCCGAGGACCTCGGCCGCAATCTGGGCCAGCACTGTGTCCGATCCCGTGCCCAGATCGGTCGCCCCGACCAGGAGATTGAATGATCCATCGTCGTTTAGCTTCAGGCTGGCGCCGCCCATGTCCAGGCCGGGGATGGCGGTGCCATGCATGCACATGGCCGCGCCAAGACCGCGCCGCAGGTGTGGCGCGCCCGGCACCTGCCGCCAGTCGGCCACATGCCTCCGCTCCCATTCGATCGCCCGCATCCCCTGTTCGAAGCACTCCGCCAGGCCGCAAGAGGCGATGACCGGCTCGAAGGCCACGGTCTCCTTCTCCCCTTCGCCGAGAAGCGGGGCGATGGGCATCGTGTCCCCCGCCTGCACCCAGTTCTTGCGCCGGAACTCGATGGGATCGAGGCCCAGCCCCTGGGCGATCTCGTCCATGTGGCACTCCAGGGCAAAGAGGGCCTGCGGGCCGCCATAGCCGCGATAGGCGCCGGGCACCGGCAGGTTGGTATAGGCGACCAGGCAGTCGAACTGGCGATGCCGGCAGTTGTAACTGCTCAACCCGCGCAAGCCGGTCACCGTCTGCACCGTCAGACCATGCGTGCCGTAAGCCCCGGTGTTGCCGATGACCCGCATGCGCATGCTATGAAGCGTGCCGTCCGCCATGACGCCGGTCGTGAATGTGATCGTCTGTGGATGGCGCGTCCGGCTGCTGCGGAACTCCTCCGACCGCGTCAGCTCCAGGCGCACCGGTCGGCCGGTGGCCAGCGTCAGGTGCCCCACGATGTCCTCAATGAGCATCTCCTGCTTGACGCCGAAGCCGCCGCCGATGCGGGGCTTGATGACGCGAATGCGGCGCACGGGCAGGCCCAGGAGCGGGGCCACCATGCGCCGCACGTGGAACGGCACCTGCGTCGAGGTGCGGATGACCAGGCGCTCGTCTGCATCCCACCAGCTAATGGCGATGTGCGGCTCGATCGGCGCCTGCTGCACCTGGTGGACGCGATAGGTGGCCTCGAAGACCCGGTCCGCCGCAGCCAGCCCCGTCGCGACGTCGCCGACTTCGGCGGTGATGTGATGGACAATATTGCGCGAGGCGTCGTGAATGCCGACCGTATCGGCTTCGTCGTGGATGACGGGCGCCCCGTCGCGGACCGCCTCGTTCTCATCGAAAACTGCCGGCAGCACCTCATAAGTGACCCGGATGCGCCGCACCGCCTCTTCGGCGATGGCCAGCGTGTCCGCTGCCACCGCGGCCACCCGGTCCCCGACGAAGCGCACCTTGTCGTCGAAGCTGACCTGGTCGTGCGGCGGTGGGTTTGGGTAGGACTGCCCGCCGGACGCGTACTTAACCCGGGGGATGTTCTGATAGTGGATCACGGCCCGCACACCGGGGAGCGCCCGGGCCACGCTGTCGTCGATGGCCACGATCCGGGCATGGGCGTGCGGGCTCGTCAATCGCTGCGCTT
>JBFGLK010000212.1:0-6014 GCA_041576195.1 Promineifilaceae bacterium (SeqCode) | reverse complement strand
CCACGCCGGCGCCGATCAGCACCGGGGGGGCCAGGTCGAACAGCTTGTTGACCACGGAGCTGATGCTGGCCAGGACGGTGCGGCGCCGGTGCCTGCCGGCATAGCTCCAGAGGCGTCCCAGCGGATGCGGTTGGGTCATGATTGATGTCCTTGGTTGTGGGCAGTCACAAGGCTGGCCGGGCGGCGGGGCGTCCTGTGCCCGGCTCCTCTATCACGCTATAATCGGCTATTGTCCCGGACCAGGCCGACCCCGTCAACTGCGCAGGCCCACGCTTCGAACCTCCAGGAGTCAACGGTGACCGAGAAACTGACTGCCCTCAAACAACGCCTGCAGGAGATCAGCGATCTCACCGACGCGCTCGGTTTGCTCTCATGGGACCAGTCGACCTACATGCCACCCGGCGCCGCGGCGGTCCGTGGCCGACAGCAGGCCACCCTGGGCCGGCTGGTGCAAGAGAAGCAGATTGACCCGGAAATCGGCCGACTCCTCGACGACCTGCGCCCGTTTGAGGAGAGCCTGCCCTTCGACGACGATGACGCCTCGCTGATTCGTGTCGCGCGGCGGCGATACGAGAAGGCGATCAAGGTGCCGCCGGCCCTGCTGGCCGAGTTCTACGCCCATTCGGCCCAGAGCTATCAGGCGTGGGCTCAGGGGCGGCCCGCCAACGACTTCGCCGCCGTGCGCCCCTACCTTGAGAAGACGGTTGACATAAGTCGACGCATTGCCGACTGCTTCCCTGGCTACGAACACATCGCCGATCCGCTGATCGACTTCTTCGACGATGGGATGACCGTCGGCCGACTGCTGGTGCTCTTCGCCGACTTGCGAAAGCAGCTCGTGCCCCTGGTCGAATCGATTGCCGACCAGCCGGCGCCGCGGACAGACTTCCTACATCGGCACTACCCCGAGGCGGACCAGCTGGCCTTCGGGCTGGACATCGCCAGGCAGTTTGGCTATGACACCGAACGTGGTCGCCTTGACCTGACGCTGCACCCGTTCATGACTTCGTTCTCCCCGTACGACGTACGAATCACGACCCGCGTCAAGGAAGACGACGTGTCCGAGGCGCTCTTCAGCACGCTTCACGAGGCCGGGCACGCGATCTACGAGCAAGGCGTCGATCTCGCGTATGATGGGACGCCGCTGGCTGGCGGCACGTCGTCTGGCGTCCACGAAAGCCAGTCCCGGCTGTGGGAGAACCAGGTCGGGCGAAGCCTCTCTTTCTGGCGACACTATTACCCCCGCCTCCAGGAAACGTTTCCGGATGCGCTGAGGGACGTGGCCCTTCACGACTTTCACCGGGCCATCAATGTCGTGCGCCCGTCGCTGATTCGGACCGAGGCAGACGAAATCACTTATAATCTGCACATCATCATTCGCTTCGATCTAGAGCTGGCACTTCTCGAAGGCAGGCTGGCGGTCAAGGATCTTCCCGAGGCCTGGCACGCGCGTTACGAGTCGGATCTTGGGGTCCACGCGCCGGACGATCGCGATGGCGTCATGCAGGACGTGCACTGGTTCTCCGGGGTGGTCGGCGGCGCCTTCCAGGGCTACACGCTGGGGAATCTGCTCGCGGCCGCCTTCCTGGCCCGGGCGCGCGATGCGCACCCTGAAATCGACGGCGAGATGGCGGAAGGGTCGTTTACCACGCTCCATGGCTGGTTGCGCGACAACGTCTATCGACACGGTAGTAAGTACACCCCGCCGGAGTTGACCGAGCGTGTGTTGGGCGGCCCGCTGACCATCGATCCCTATGTCGGCTATTTGCGCCACAAATACGGCGGGCTCTACGACCTGACGACGTAGTCCGTGCCAGCGGTGGGTCAACCGATGATCTGCACGAAGTCGCAGTTCTCTAGTCCCGGGACGACCAGGCGCTCATAGCCGTGATCTGGCGCGACGAGGCGCCAACCGAAGCCATCCGCGATTGCCAGCCATCGGCCGTCGGCGCTCCAGGCGATCGCTGGCCCGCCGGTCCCGCCGACTACGTTCCAGGAACGCGCCCCGCCAGCCCAAGCGTCGACAAGGTAGACCACACCTTCGTCCGACCGGGCGAACCAGAGCGGCACGGCCGACCATCGTCCCGGCTCGACGGTCGTCACGGGCGGAAAGCCAGTGTAACTCCCCTCGTCCGAGAGCACGCGCCGCAGCATGCCCGTCTCCACATCCAGAAGGAACACCGACATCCACGAGGTGGTCCAGGTCGTGGCTGTGGCGATGAGAAGCGTCGCCGGCGCCTCGTGACTGGCAGCCAAATGCTGGACATACGTTGTGCCCGCTCGCGCCTCCTCTGGCAACATAGCGTGTAGCGTGTCGGCGGCCAACAGCATCTCGCTCTCGCCGCTGATCACGTCGACGATGTGTAACGCTGGACCCCGGCCGTCGTCCCCCAGCGCGGGCAATACGACGCGCCGATCGTCGAGCCAGGTGGCGGCGAAGAGATTGAGCTGCCCTGTCTCCAACGCCCAGAGCGCCTGTCCCTGCGCGTCGCCCAGCTTGACATTGCCCTCGACGAAGTCCAACAGGATGGAACGCTCCCCGTCCGGGGACCATATGGGCAGTCCTTCCAGCTGCCAGGCGCGGCACGAGCCTTCGCCACACGTCTCCAGATCGAGCAGGAAGAACGTCAGCGGCACGCTAGCGCCGTCGGTGAAGGCGATGAGGGGCAAGAGGCGATCGCGGGGGTCGAGGTCGATGGCGAAAAGCCCGGACGCACCTCGGGCTTCGTAGAGATGTTGGAGGAACCGGCCGTCCCAGCGCAGCAGCGTGGCATCTTGCCCGACCATCAGCAGATCCCGCCCCCCAGGCGCGGCCAGGGCGCCTTGAATCTCAAGAGGGCCGACTTCGCGCGCCGCCTGGCCACTCGCCAGGTCATAGCGAAAGACGGCCTGGTCACCCAGCTCGTTACAGATGACGCGCAACGCCGCTGGCAGGGGGATGGGTGGCATGGGCTGCTCCCACCGGCCGGCGGCAAAAAGAAACGCCTTCCACGCGCCTTGCGGCCCAGAAGCGCGGCGGTCCGGATAGTCGGGCAGGACGACGCGTAGCCAGTCGCGGAAGCCATCACTCTCGTTCGCCAACATCCATAGCGAGAACGGTTGCCAGCCCGGCGGATGTGCCACAATGAACTCCACGAGCAGCCTCGCCTGCGTCTCATCCGTTTCGCCCAGTCGCGAGCTCGCGCTGGCCGACCAGAGCACATCGCCGCGGCGGACGGCGTCGATGAGGCCGCTCTGCCGCGCGTACAGCTCCCGGCTGGTGCCGGCATCGATCGCCCATTCGCCAAGACCGACGTCCGCCAGCGTCCGCTCCAGCAGCAGGCGCGCGAACAGCATCGCCTCGCAGCACGGCGCACCAGCTAGCTCCCCCACCAGTCCGGCCACAAGCTGACGGCCGTAACCCCAAAGGAGCGCCTCGTAGCCGGCCTCGTCGGTCGGAACGCCGACCAACCTGGGCGCCGGCATGGTCACCGGGATGCCCGTCTTCAGACTCGACTCCCCCGCCAGCCCAACCAGGCTGCCCGCATCCGGACTGAGCGCCAACCTCACTGGCAGGGCACCGTCACACGACGCCAGCGCCGCCAGCTCGGCGCAGACGCGCGCGACCAGCCGATCCAGGTCGAACGCCAGCCTGCTGGCGATCCGTTCGTCGCGGACCGGGTAGCTGAGGTCGAGGTGGCTGCCCCGACTGGTCACCGTGGGGCCCCACTCGGTGTCGTCTGGCGGGGACAGCAGCCAGCGGTCAGGGCCAAGGCGATAGACCTCCTCGCGCACGAGCGTGACCTCGGCCGCCAGTGGGCCGACGTAGCGGACGGTGCCGGTGACTACCGCCGCGAGGAAGTCAGGAGCGACGCGCACGCCGGTGATGTCAAAGGTCGCGCCCGGCGCCGGCCGCAAACCGAGCCCGGCGCGATCCAGCAGACCACCCGTCTGGAGCATCGCCTTTTGGACTTCCGTCCACTCGGGCTCCCGACCGGAAAGGAGGGAGAGGAAGAGCTCCAGATCTTGCTGCGAGGCGGCCGCATGAACCAGGCTGGACGTCGCCGCCACGTTGGTCTCGATCTCGATGGCTCTTGCGTCGACGCGATCGCCCACCTGGTTAACGACGGCGACGATCCCCAGCCCGAGCGCAATGGCGACGAGCACCAGGATCGGCCTGGGGCGCAGCCGACGCGTGGGCTGACGCGTGGCGGGCGCCTGCTCGTCCCAACCGCGCTCGTCGTCCGTTTGCCACTGGAATTGCATGGTGGCTCCGCTCCGCCCTAGTTATCCAGCCACGCCACGCGCCGGCAACGGGCCTGATCGAGCAACACGACTCGCAGGGCGTCCTCGCCTGGCGCTGCCAACAAGATGGCGCGCTCGCGGGCAATCGCCAACCAGGTGCCATCGGCGTCCCACGTCGCCGTGCCGGGAATAAACCAGTTGCGCACGAGATAGCTCCGCTGCCGCCCGGAGGCCATATCGCGCCACACCAGTTCGCCATAGGGTTCGTCGAAGGCGGACAGGGTGACGCGGAACGGGCGGTCCAGCCGCCACATGGTGACGGACGCCGCGCTGCCATCTGGCGCGAAGTGGTAGAGGGCAGGACGGAATAGCGCCTGGTCGGCCGTTAGCCAGGGCTCGGCGGCGCCCCGGTCGAGGTCCCACCAGAAGAATCGGGTCCGGATGGGTTGGTCGGGCTCGGAGCGGACGGCAACGAGAAGTCGTTCCGGGTCTGTCGCCGTCGCTCCGAGCAGCCGGAGATCGGCGGACGCTTCGGCGGTTCCGGCGGGCAGCGTCACGGCGGCGACCGAGCCGGTCGCCGGAGACCCGGCCGGTCCCAAGGCGAAGACGAACGGTGTGCCGGCATCGGGCAGGGCGACGATGCGGTTGGCCCCGGCCCAGGCGGCGCTTTGGACGGCAGTGGCCAGCTCGGTCAAGACATCGCCATCGCCCAGAAAGAGGTGGCCGTCCGTGGCCAGCAGCAGGAAAGCATCCCCCTCGGGCGACCAGACGATCTCGCGAGCGGCCGGCAACGTCCGTGGTGTGCACGTGCCGGTGGCACAGGCGTTCAGATCCAGGAGAAGGGTGCGCCCGGCGCGGCTGCCGTCCAGGACGGTTTCGTGTAGCGCAACTGTGTCGCCGTCGGGTGCGATGCCGAACACGGCGATCCCGGTGCTCAAGGGCGTGTCCATAATGGTCGTCAAGACCCCATCTCGCCACCAGACGAGACTCTTGCTCGCCCTTGACCGGCCACTGCCGTCCTCGCGGAACCACTCGCTCGGGTGCAGCAGGACGCCGTCACCGTCGGGCAGGGTGATCAACGAGGCGAATCCGGCGTCGCCTGTGTCGGTGAGCCGGTCGAGCACCGGATCGTAGAGAAAAAGCCGTCCGCGGATGCTGCGCGGTGTGGAACGGCACAGTGCCATCAATTGCTGCCGCGGCGGTGGTCCCGGATTTGCGCTGAGGTCGGCCCCCTCCGCCAGGTGGCGGAGAAATGCCAGCTCGGCCGACTCGATGCTACTGGCGAAGGAGACGCCTTCAAGTAGCGCTCCGGCCCAGTCGCCAAGGGTCGGGGCGCCCCCTAGTGCCGCCCGCAAGGCGACCAGGTCCGCTCCCTGGCCGCGCAGATAGTCAAGGAAGAGAGCGGCCCGGACTCTCATGACCGGTTCGCCGGCGGCGCTCCCGTGCCAGTAGGGCGCCAAACTGGCGTAGAGCTCGCGGAGCGTGGTTCCTTCGCGCAGCGCCTGTCGATATGCGTCGGGAGGGAGCGCCACTGCGGCCTGACCGATGGCGGCAGCCAGCGGGCCGGCGAGCGCTTCCTGGAAGAGTGGGCGCCGCTCCCCGTTGCTCAGGCGGGCCAGAGAAAGCACGGCCCGCAGGTAGCCTCGCCGCAGCGCCTCGTACGCGGCTTCGTCATGTGGCAGGCCGATGGCGGTCGTTGCCGGCAGCGTCAATGATGCGCCGGCACGTGTCGGGGTCGTGCCAGCATCCGGGTCCAGCCGGATGGTCAGCAACCGGCCGGGCTCGCAGCT